>JAJZXS010000030.1 GCA_021806295.1 Thermoplasmata archaeon | reverse complement strand
GCTTAGGGTGAACTTTATTCATGAATCAGCTTACATGGCATTATCGGCAATGCCTGCATTTATAAAAAGAAAGGCTATGAAGATATTCTACCACGCAAAGGATAACTAATAAAAATTATAAAGAATCTATAAACTCATTAATCTTGCTGCACACATAATCAACTTCTTCTTTTTTCAGCTTAACACTGCTGGGCAGGTTTATTCCCCTTTCAGCTATATCCGTGCTTGCTGGATAGTTTCCCCTGCTGTATTGCTCATATGGAGGCATGGTATGCACCGGATAGAAGAACCTCCTTGTATCTATTCCATTCCTGTAAAGAAAATCCATTAAACTATCTCTTTCTTTTTCATTCTCCATCAGTATGGAGTAGAGCCAGTATGTGCCATTATAATTAGAACCTTCAGGATGCAGTGTTACCTTTTTGCTCAATTTCTCCCTGTATATCTTCCCTATTTCATGCTTTTTGTCAATGAAATAATTGATTCTCTCAAGCTGCGCCACTCCCAGTGCAGCCTGCAGGTTTGTCATCCTGTAATTGTACCCTATGAATTCATGCCAGTACCTTTTCTTTGACGTCATTCCATGGTCCCTGAGCATTGACATTTTATCATATAGTTCTTTATTGTTGGTTGTGCAGAATCCACCCTCGCCGGTTGTCATTGTCTTGTTTCCGTAGAATGAGAAGCAGCCTATTGTGCCTATTGAACCCAGTTTCTTCCCCCTATAGGTCGTTCCCAGTGATTCAGCAGTATCCTCTATAACATATAATTTATGCTTTTTTGCTATACCCCTGATTTTATCCATATCAGCAGAATTTCCATATAGATGGACGACAATGATTGCCTTTGTTTTATCCGTAATCAATCCCTCAATTAGCTCAGGGTCGATGCACCAGTTATTTCTGTCTATATCGCACAATACAGGCGTTGCATTGCAGTACAGCACGGCATTTACCGGGCTGATGAATGTCAGATCAGGAACTATTACCTCATCTCCCCCCCTTATCCCAAGGGCAGACAATGCAAGGTGCAATGCTGTTGTCCCGTTGGATACCGTCAATCCATATTTCGTGCCAATGAAATCAGAAAAGTTTTTCTCAAATTCATCTATGTATTTTCCATGGGAGCTTACCCATCCTGACCTCACAGCATCATCAACGTACTCTATTTCCTTTTCCCCAATGTCTGGCTCTGATACAGGAATCATTTCACATTACCCCTGTATGTTTTTAATAGGTTGTTCTCATTGGGATAATTCGGGACATCCCATGGGAACTGCTCCCCCTTTAAGTACATATCCCATCTCTCCAGTTCTGCCTTCATCATCAGTTTAACAAGCTCAGGGAACTTTGTTTTCGGCTTCCATTTAAGATCCCTTTCAGCCTTTGAGTAATCTCCCCTTAATGCAGGGACATCCAGGGGCCTGACAAACCTCTTGTCTATTTCCAGGTATTCATGGTAGTCCATGTCTATGTACTCGAATGCATACTTTAAAAATTCCTCAACTGTATGGGTTTCATCCGTTGCTATCACATAGTCATCTGCTTTGTCTGATTGTAACATCCTGTGCATGGCATCAACATATTCAGGGGCATATCCCCAGTCCCTCTTTGCATTGATATTTCCCAGCTTTATCTTCTGTTCAAGTCCATAATGTATCTTGGCAACCTCATTGACGATCTTCCTTGTAACAAATTCTAACCCTCTTATTTCAGATTCATGGTTGAATAGTATTCCTGATGATATGAAAAGTCCATAGCCCTCCCTGTATATCCTTGATATCCAGTAGCCGTATAATTTAGCCGCCGCATAGGGGCTCATCGGCTGGAAAACATCCATTTCGTTTAATGCCTTATCTGCATACGATGAACCAAACATCTCACTGGTGCCTGCATAGTACACCCTTGTGTCCTTATGATACAGCTTTACAGCCTCCAGAATCCTTGTGGTTGACAGCCCTGTTACCTCTGCAGTTGCCAGGGGTGATTCAAAGGATGCCTCCACAAAGCTCTGTGCAGCTAAGTGGTAGACCTCATCAGGATCAGAAGCCTTGAATGCATTCAATATTGATGATAAATCGCTCAAATCGCCTGAGATTAAATTGATTTTATCGTATATTCCCAGGGATTGCAGCCTCCAGAAGTTGGGCGTGCTCAGCCTCCTGTACAATCCATAGACTTTGTAGTTTTTCTCTAGAAGCAGTTTGGCCAGGTATGCGCCATCCTGGCCTGTGATGCCTGTAATAAGCGCAGATTTCATATATCAGGAATTAGTTACATATATTAAAAATATTGTTTATTACATACCAATTTGGATCAGTTTATTTTATCTGTATTATTTGCTATCTCCATTGCTATATCTTTATATGAGGGTATCTTAATCTTATTACTCATAAAAACATTAGATTCTATGGCTTTTATTCCCTCTTCTATATATTTGCTCCCAGATTCTGGGGTATTATCTTTCATTATATGAACCCCATATTTTATAAGGTCATCTGCACACCCAGCAGGCGTAGTTATGATATAAAGGCCCATGGCTATAGCCTCCAGCCTGCTTATTGCAAAACTTTCATGCTCAGAAAAGAGGCAGTAAATCGAAGCACTGTTATAAATATCTACTAATTCTTCCCGGCTTTTCTCGCCTGTAAATATTATTCTTTTGTCCATAAGCAATGGCTCTGCCATTTTCTTGATTGCTGAGAAGTATTCTTCATCATTTACCGTCCCTATAACTTTTAAGTTCCAGTCAGGGTATCTTTCTGCAATAAGCTTAAATGATTTTATTAGAATGTCAATTCCCTTTACAGGTGTAATTCTGGACACTGCTATAATTGTTTTATCCCTTTGTTTATTATTGCCCTTTAGAAAATCATTAAACACTGTATTCGGCACAATCCTTAACTTTGGTTTAACTCCTGGAAAATTGCTGAAAACTTCATATCCGCAGGATGTTTCTGTTACTATGTCATCAAATATATGTGAAAGCAACTTATAATATAATTCTATGAATATTTTCCTTATCCCATTTATGCCTATTAAATCTGACCCGTCATTGTCAAGTTTCAATACAAGCTTTGTTTTTATATTTTTTGTTCTGCAGTAAATTTTATAACTCCACATAATTAGCCAGGTTAATGTTGAATTATTATATGCCATCAAAATACCTGGTTTTTCCTCTTTTATTATTCTTAAAACCTTCTTAAATTCACTGAAATTTAAAAAATTAAGTAATCTGGGCTTAATTGACATACCCGATGATTTATTTTTAGCAATATACCTGTCATCGAGGTTTCCAGTCTCATATATTCTTATTCTATTTTTTCTATATTTTTCGCTTCTCATTACTCCTACTATTAATGATACATCAAATCCAGCCTCTACAAATCCTAGAGGTATGGCTCCAAGGGCTTTATGTTCGTAATAATCGATAAAATCTGAGTATGGGAGGTAAAGCAGGAATTTTTCCATATTTTGATTGTTATATTGGTATAATATTAAATCTTATTGATATTTCGATGGTTATACGCGTTTAATAACACTATTTATTGCAGAAATATGTGAATCTGCAACAGATTTCCAGTATGCATGCCCTGCTATAAAATCTTCCAAATTTTGTTCATCAAACAGTTCATTACCTGTAACTAAAAATTTCTCCGCCATGCGTGCCATGGAATTTATATCAAATTCCCTTACAAGGGCAACAGCCTTAAAATTCTTATACAGCGATAATCCCGGAATATCATAGGCCACAACCGGTACATGTAAAAATAAAGCCTGGAGGACAGAAATAGAAAAAGAATCGCTGTGGCTGGGATAAAGCATTAATTTTGATCTGGCAAGCTCTCTGTAAAGGTCATTATCTTCCAGAACGCCTAGATATTCTACCTTATCCTCAATATTTAGTTTTTTAATAATCCTGTAAAACTCCCTCTTTTCAAAATCTCGCTGAAATTTTCCGGATATTTTAAGTTTAATATTATAGGATTCATTTATTTTTTTATGAATGTAAAGTACATCAAATAATCCCTTCTGATAAATAAGCCTCGCATAGAAAATAATCTGATTACCCTTTTCATTTTCTCTATAATTTATAATTTTGCTATCAAGTGCGTTTGAAGGATTCAATAAATAAATATTTTTGAAATTAATTTTGATATTCTTTTCATATTCGGTATTTACCATTGTAATTAATGAAAGATGCTTTGACTTTAACAGCCTTGTTACTGTAATTTTCCTATTAATCATATTATAAAATCCTGCAGCTGTAATAAACAAGGTCATTCTATTGGCCATGCGTGAAAATTTCAGAATATTTAGAAATGTCCTGGTGAAATGAGAGTTTATATCACCTATGTCCTGGATACATACGGCGAGCTTAATATTGTTCAAATTGCTTAATCTTAATGAGAGTTCTCCGCCAAACTTAATATTATCCAGAAAGTACTGAAAATCCATGTCATATATAATATTACATTCTCTCATCTCATTACTATAATTTTTGATTATATCTTCTATAACAGGTTTTGAACTATAATTATCCAGAAAGTATTTACTTATTTTTACTTCCTTTTTCTTAAGAAACTCAATGAACTGGAAATCGATAATATGGCTATTGCCAAACATTTGTGGTTCAGGAAAAAAATAAACATCATAAAAGTCGGGCAGGAATTGAATTACCTCCCTCATATGTTTCTGTGCCCCTCCGATTTTAGTAGATATTATGCCGTTTGCAAATATTGCCAGTTTCAATAGAGGATGATTTTAGGTAGATATATAAATATTCACGGTCTCCTGAGTGAGTCGAATCTTGATTGATGGATATTTCAGGCCAGTTGAATGGGCAGGCAACCGTATATTTTTAACCATAATAACCAGGTGAAATATAAAGAATTTATTTCATGATCCGGATAAAGAACTATTTATACCAACGAAAAATAAACACCAATGACTTTAACCCTGTTTCTGGGGCATGGAAAAACAGAGATGCGAGGAGGCCCTGCGATATTCATGTCTATATATAGACAGTGGCCGGAAAAGGAAAAATACATAGTTTATGAGAAATCATATATCCAGAGTGTAAAGAAACTGGTTTCATTTTTAAGGAATAATAGGAATAAAAAAGTATTAACACTTATTTTAGAAAATGAATATTTTACTGAAGTTTTTCTTGCTTTATTATTAAAAATCTTTTACAGGAATTTGACAATTTACGGTCCGGCATACCATATACCCTCTTCCCCCGTATATGGAAAGGGATTCATAAATTCCCTTGTTCATTACTTAGATTACAGGCTTGGCTTATGGTTTATGGCTATTATTTATTCAGGTATTTACACCGAAAATTCATACATGAAAAACTACATAAAAGGTTTAAATCCTAAACAAAGGGTAATAGTTGAGAGCCCGGGAATCAAAGGAGAAAACATAATTCCTCTCGGTGAGTTGAAAAATTATAAAAGAGACATAGATTTATTGTATCTCACATCCATGACCAAAAACAAGGGCATATACGATTTTCTTAACGTCGCAAATCAAATTCAGAGAAAATACAACAATGTAAAGATAGGTATAGCCGGATACTCATCTCCTGCTGTACTTGACTACATAGAGAACTTTATGAAAAATAATAATATGAAAAATATAGAAATATACCCTAATATAAATGATACAGATAAGTATAAACTCTATTCGAGGTCTAAAATATATGTTCTTCCTTCAGTGGAGGATGGAATTCCAATTACCTTCTATGAGGCATGGTCCTACGGAGTCGTGGTAATAGCATATCACCTTGAAACCTACTCAGATATTAAAGATTATTTTATCCAGGTTGAAAAAGGCAATGTTCAGGAGTTAACAGATAAATGCATTGAAGCATGTAGAAACTATAACCAGACCTTTAGCACACTGGTTGAAAACTCATATAATTATTCATTAAACCATTCTTTCAGTAATGGAATAGATAATATCATAAAGCAAATAATGGAGAATAATGACATGATCAGGCGGGCCCGGTAAAGACTGGTTTGCCTGTGTATCCCTTCTCCAGTACAATGATTCCATATCCCTGGGCATATATTCCATACTGACCAGAATTTTCATAGTTTGATTGCAGCTGATTGAGCGATATCTGCAAACTATCTATATTGGCAGTATCTCTTGCCCACACGCTGGATGGTTCATTAACCAGATACTGGTAGTAAGACCCGTTTACAACAATATCTGAAGTGTATGGAAAGGCGGTGGCATTAGGATCATTTCCAAACAACGGAAAAATTGCATTCTCTGTTACTATTCTTGCATTTTTATTAATGGAATTAGCTACTTTATGTTCAAAATCAATTCTATGCATGTATGTTTTATTTTCCATGGAGTTTGACAGATCATAAAGGCTGGGTGAGCAGGGGTCCCCTGAAACCAGTGGAGCAGCAATGGAAAATCCGGTTATAGATATAATCATTATAACAGCCAGTGCAACAGTCACCTGTTTTCTGTACGATGGATGTATATCAGATTTTTTTAACATTATATATATTCCAATTATTGCACTTACTGCAACCATGGGGATAAACATCATTGTGTACTGATATCCAATGGTATAGTATGGCTGGTAAACAGAGAACATAGCGTAAAGGATATATGGAACAAACAGAAAAATTGATTTGGGGTATCTCAGGAAGAGGAATGCAGATCCTGCGAGGCCGTAAAATAATATTATAAGCTTTAAATGATAATTGGCAGTGAGAAGTTTTGCAACATATAATGGACGGGTAAAAACATCAATTAAAAGTGCAACTGGTGAGGCTGAGCCACTGACATGAATTGTGGGTACCGCCGCGACTGATACACCGGCAATATGTGTTTTAATAATGCCAGCAAGTATAAAATACGATCCAAGCAGAACAATGGAGATCGCAAGATAACCTGTAGATGTAATTTTTCTTCTGCTTATATTCAAATATAATGTTTTGTCGATGAATAGTTCAAAAATTACAAGCATTATAGCAATGAATACAAATGCTGAATGCAGGGAAACTA
>JAJZXS010000019.1 GCA_021806295.1 Thermoplasmata archaeon | reverse complement strand
GCTCTTTCCAGGGCATATTCGAGGATACTGACAAAACTTATTTTTCACAAATTCCTGAAAAAGGGAGTAAAATTTTTTGTACATACCCAGAATAAATTTCAGTCCCAGTATTACAGGAAAATAAAATGCAGTCCAGAATACATCAGGGAGATACCATATAACAATGTTAAATTCAGCAACTATGGCTGCTTCAATAACGATGAATTTTCAGTAGTTTACCTTGGCAGGCTCGTGGAGAGCAAGGGAGTTGATATGCTGCTTGCACTGGAGAAGATGCCCGGCATAAATCTCCATATAATAGGAAAAGGCCCATATATGGATAAGCTGATCCAGATGAAAAATGAAAATACCGTGATTCACGGTTATGTACCTGCAGAGGAAAAGGTCAGGCTGCTGGCCGGCAGCGATGTTATGATTGTTCCATCTGTGAACGAATCCCTGTCCATATCTGCTATTGAAGGGCTTGCATCAGGCCTCTATCTTATAGTATCGGCAACATCCATGGGCCCACGTTACATAGTCAGGCAGGACAACATATTCGGTGTTGCAGTTTCCAGAACTCCCAGGGCATTCCTCAGGGAAATAGAAAGGATAAAGGCAATAAAGGAAAGAGATAAAACAGATTATTATAAGGAAAAAATGCTGAGAAGGGATATAGCCGCAAAGATGTTTGATGCCGGCATAGTTGACTCCCTGCTAATTGAATTATTTAAGGATGCAATATCAAAAACAAAAGATAATTAATATCCTGCTGTCCCCTTGACAATTTTATGAGGTATGTATTTTTCCTCTATTCTCATTATATCGCTGTTGCTCAGCCTTATTTTCAGTGCTTCAATATCATCATCCAGATACTCAAGCTTTGTTGCACCGATTACCGGTATAAATCCCTTATGAAGTATGTAGGCAAGGGCCAGCTGGGATATTTTAATTCCCTTTTCCCGGGCAAGTTCCTCCATGGATTCCAGGACGTCAAAATCAGCATCGCTGAAATACCTGGATTTCATAACCGGGTATGTTTTTGTTCTGGTAGTTTCCGTATTCTCCCCACGCCTGTATTTTCCTGATAAGAACCCGGCTGCTAATGGAGAGAATGGTGAATAGGCTATATGGTGCCTGTTGCAGAAGGCTATGGTGTCCCTTTCATCCTCCCTGTACACTGCATTGTAATGATTTTGAACTATAACCGGCCTGATATTTTCTTTAATTGAGAGTATCGTATAGAATTCTGCGACCTGGTATCCTGCAAAGTTGCTCAGTCCAGCATATCCAACCCTGCCCGAGGATACAAAATCAGACAGTGTTTTTGCTGTGTCTGCTAAATCAACTGAATCAAAAATGGTGTGGAGGAAGTATATATCAACATAATCAGTTCTCAAATTTTTAATGCTGTTTTTCAGTTCATTTGCAAGCACAGGTCTGCTGAAACCCTGAACAAAATCATTGATTTTTCCACCACCCTTGGTGCTAATAACCAGTTCATTGCGGTATCCTGTTATGGCCTCTCCTATGATTTTCTCAGATTCGCCTGCAGAATATATATTCGCTGTGTCAATGAAATTAATGCCGTAATCAATGGCCTTCTTTATAATTTTAATAGAATTTTCCCGATCGGCCATCCATGCTGCACTCCCAAATGACATTCCCCCAAGGCAGAGCCTTGAAACTTTAAGATCAGTATAACCCAAATTCACATACTCCATATAGATACAAATAGGTTTTCCTATATAAAGTTTAGATGTGGAATCAGTAATAACTGCTGGCAGGATTAGAACAGCGGGCTAAAAACAAAAATTGTTTTGTAAAATATGCTGGTCAGGCATTGAAAATTAAGAAATAAAAATTTATTCCTGGTGTACCAGATTGCCCTCCCCGAATACCATTGTGGGGTAGGCATCCAGTTCAAATGGATCTTTATTCCAGACAGAGAAAGATGCCAGCTTTCCTTTTTCCACTGTACCGAGGTCCTCAAGGCCAAGTATTTCAGCTGGCCTGGATGATACATATGAAATGCACTGTTCCTTGGTTGCCCCGAATCTCATGAAATGCCGGGTTGTAAGGAATAATGTCCTCTGAAGTATAACCGGATGGTCGGAAATCAGTGCAAATCTGACTCCTGATTTCTGGACAAGTTCCACATTCCTCCAGGATTCGTGTTTTAATTCCACCTTATAAGGATGGGAATCCAGAGGGCCGTACACCAGTGATAGGTCTCTTTTCTTGATCTCCTGGAAGATTTCGCTGCTGTGGAAATCCATACCATGGTTTATTATAGGTTTTATTCCGAAGTGGTCCACAAGTGACATCAGGAAGAGCGCATCATCTTCCTTATGCAGATGGCACATTATTCTGTATTCTCCTTTTATTAGTTTAATCAGGAACTCTGTTTTCGGGTCAATTTCATCAATGGTTTTCTTTCCCTTATCCATCAGATTAATCGCTTTCTGTGCAAGAGTGAAGTTTTCCCTGATTATGGCGGCAACTCCCATTCTTGTGGTTGGTCTTGTTCCTTTCCATTCAGTGGTGCTTCTTGGATTATAACCCAGGGCCATTTTAACGCCGATATCCTTTACAAAAGCATCCTTTCTGTTTTTAGAGAAATTCCTGATGAGCGACCCCATGCCACCTATAATGTTTCCACTTCCAGGGAGAACAACAGAATAAAGTACGTTGTTTTCCACGGATTCTTTAAATGCGTGGTCATCCATATAAACCCCATCAATGGCCCTTCCAAGAGGTATCATAGAATCCAGCTTATCATTGGCCTCGCTCTCTGCCCCGGGCTCGCCCGCCCTGTCCAGCCCGATATGGCTATGTGGATCTATAAATGCTGGTGTGACTATGCCCTCGCCGAGAATTTCACAATCTGGCTTATCTCCACTTATGTCAGTTATTCTTTCCCCGCTAAAACATACATAAACATTTTTCTGCATTCCCCTACCATCATAGAGCAAATTTGCCTTTATAGCTTTCATAAAGCAATATTTTCATATTTAATTTAAATTTAACTTCAAAATATGTTCATTGAAAATTTTAATCCGGATAAAGATACAAGAAACACACAGAAATGTTATAATTAAAAAAATGCATTAACCTTTATGATTTGCGAGGATCTTGGATACATGATACTTTACAGCAGATCCGGGCATTCCAAAACATTGACCCATGAGGAAACAGTGGATCTATGCCATAAGGCCCAGGATGCGGGAATGGATCTTCCAAAATATATAATGAAGGAGATCATGCGTGATTTAAAACTTATAAAGTTCAGATATGATAATGAGTGATTTTATTCCTTCAAATCAGATTCTCTTTTAAATATAACATGCTTTATATACAGTTTATGCACTTCATCCGGGGTATAGCCTGCCCCTGTAAGAATTTTCTCATTTTTATTTCCAAGCAATGGTGGGGGTGATCTTATAGTTCCCGGAGTATCTGATAGTTTGAATGGTGTTCCCGGCAAAGTAATATCTCCATTATCTGTATGCATATTAAGAATCATTTCCCTGAATTTTATCTGATCGTTATTTACTGCATCGCTTACGTTATTAACAGGTGCGCACGGTATGCCGGCCTCAGAGAGGATTTTATATATTCCAAAAGTTGTTCTGCTTTTCAGAAGTTCATTGATTTTAGACTCGAGCATCGCCCTGTGGCCCACCCTGTCCACATTGGTCCTGAACTCCGGCATCCCCAGAAGTGAGGGATCAAGTGCATTGCAGAATTTTTCCCACAGCTTTTCTGTGCCAACAGTGATAACAATATAACCATCTTTGGTCCTAAATGCCTGGTAGGGTGCTATGCTGGAATGGGCTGATCCCAGTTTCTCGGGATTTTTCCCTGTGGATAGATATGCCGTCAGCTGGTGGGTCAGGACCAGAAAATTTGAATCAAGCATGGATAAATCAATGTACTGCCCCTTTCCGGTTTCCTTCCTGCTGTAAAGTGCGGCCAGTATTGATATAGCTGCAAAGAGTGCGGTGGTTATATCTGCTATGGGCACACCAAATTTTACAGGAGAAGAGTCAGGATTTCCTGTTATGCCAAGAAGCCCGCTCATGGCCAGTATCACAAGGTCATATCCGGGAAGATCCTTCATTGGGCCGGTCTGCCCAAATCCGGAAATACTGCAGTAGATCAATTTGCCATTGATCTCCATTACATCCTGCCTGGAGAATCCCAGTTTTTCCATTACACCGGGCCTGAAATTTTCTACAAGGACATCGGATGTTTTGATCAGCCTTCTGAGAATTTCCTTTCCCTCAGGTTTTTTCAGGTCAATGGATATGCTTTCCTTATTCCTGTTTGTACTCATGAAATAGGATGATATTCCTCCCATATAGGGTGGGGCCCATGACCTGGTCTGGTCCCCCTCCGGAGGCTCAACCTTTATAATTTCAGCGCCGAGGTCTCCAAGAAGCATTGTTGCAAATGGCCCTGACATAGCCTGCGTCATATCAAGTACTTTTATTCCATCCAGTGCACCCATGTTCAATGAATTTTTCAAGCTATTTATGCTTTGGTATTATCCTGAGCCACAATAATCTTTATTAAACTGTTGACAATATTTCCATATGGAAGAAAAGTTCATAGTATTTGGTACAGGCTGCTTCTGGTGCAGCGAAGCCATATTCAAGCTGATCAACGGTGTCACAGATGTTGTTCCCGGATATGCAGGGGGACATACCGAGAACCCAACATACAGGCAGGTATGCACTGATAAAACCGGCCATGCTGAGGTTGTGAAAGTTTCATACAACCCGGAGGTCATAAGCCTCAATGAAATTCTTGATTTATTTATGGCAGCACACGATCCCACATCACTGAACAGGCAGGGGAACGACATAGGCACACAGTACCGTTCCATTATATTCTATAATACACCTGAGGAAGAAAAAATTATAAAGGATTTCATTGCAGAAAAACAGAAAGACTACAAAAAGCCCATTGTAACAGAAGTAAAGAAATTTGAGCATTTCTACGAGGCTGAGGATTACCATCATAACTACTTTGCAAACAATCCTTCAAACCCTTACTGCTCCATGGTTATAAAACCGGAGGTCAACGATTTTATTATGCGCCATGGAAATGTTTTAAAGGCTGTAAAGCACTAGAATGGTGTCGATGGGAATTGGGCCTTCACGCTATATTTTCTGTTTTTTAATTCTTCAACTATCTTATTTACCTTCTGTTTATCAATTCCAAGATTCTGCGAGAATGATATATCCACT
The DNA here is from genome assembly GCA_021806295.1 of Thermoplasmata archaeon. Lineage (GTDB taxonomy): Archaea > Thermoplasmatota > Thermoplasmata > Thermoplasmatales > Thermoplasmataceae > Ferroplasma. The sequence continues at coordinate 1,948 of JAJZXS010000019.1, read as the reverse complement.
ATTTTTTTACCCGTATTTACTATAATTATCCCGGCGTTTGCATCATCCTTTCCAACCCCCTCACTGTTTCCGTATTTATCTATAAATTTATTGATGTTATCAACGTAATTATTAAGGTCTTCAAGGCTTTCGTTTAATTTCCCAAGTGGAACGCACATGGTTGTAGACCTAAGGCTATGCCTTATATTATATGCAACACAGTTTGCCATGGAAGTTTATAATTTCAATAAATATAAGATTATAGTTAAATCAATTTCGTTACTATAAATACGCATACTCAATATTTTGGAAAGCATTTGAAGGATAAATACAGCATTATTGCACACTTCCCCGCTCAGTTATGCCATTCTAATTATATTTCTATAATTTAAGGTTTATTTCATGACATGGAAGTATATTATATGCTATTTTTCAACATTTATAATATCTTTGTTGCCATGTTGGCACAGCAATATTAATTAACCATTTTGTCAATCTGCTTATATGGATTACAGGGACAGGTATGTACAGGGAAAAGGAAAATATATTGATGATTTGAAATTCGATGACATGCTTTACATGGACGTTGTAAGAAGCCCTTATGGCAGGGCAAAGATAAGTAATGTAAAGGGTGGTCTGAACGCCTCTGAACTCAAACTGTTCTACAAATCATCCATGGGTGAAATGGCATCACTGGGCGGGTCATCTAATTCTGTTTATCTGGAGCCTGTATTTGCAATAGACCGGGTAAACTATGAGGGGCAGGCAGTTGCAGCCGTCTTCGGGAAAACCCGATATGAAGCTGAGGATTTATTGAATAGTGTCTCTGTTGAGTATGAGCCGCTGGATGCTGTCTCCAGCATTGAAAGTGGACTGGAGAGTGATCCGATTCACGAAGGCACAAAGGACAATATACTGGCAAAGGCAGAACTGGGAGAAGATTTCGATGATAACGACGTGGATTTTGATCTTACACTTGAGGACGAATTCTTCAATGAAAGAATAATAGCAAATTCCATGGAAACAAGGGGATGCATAGCCATATACAGGGATTCCATGCTTACATTTTATGTTTCCACGCAGTCAGTACAATCAGTCAAGGCGGGTCTGGCACAGGCCCTTAAATTGAAGCCCGAACAGGTAAGGGTAATCCAGGCCGATACTGGTGGTGCCTTCGGGGTTAAGGGTTCCTTCTATCCCGAATATGTTATGGCAGCTTACGCCTCCATGAAATATGGAAAACCTGTGAAGTGGATTGAAACAAGGACAGAGCACCTGCAGGCTGCATACCCGGGCAGGGGTGCAAGGGCAAAAATAAAAATTTATGCCAGGAACGATGGAAAAATCACCGGAATAAAGGGGGATGTGTATGTGGATGCCGGAGCATATGATGCGGGTACCGGTAGTTTTGCCTCCAGGTTCATAGCCTACCAGATAACAGGGCCATATAATATTGAAAAGGCGTATATGAGGGCGTTTTCGGTTCTGACCAATAAGGCCCCAATGGGACCGTACCGTGGAGCAGGAAGGCCGGAGGCTGCATTTTTCATGGAAAGGATGATGGATCTGCTTGCTGACAGGCTGCAGATGGACATATCGGAAGTCAGGCTTGCAAATGCATCCACAGAGCCATTTACGTCTCCAACAGGATTAACAATAACTGAGCCCACAAGGCCATTCCTGGAAAAAGCCCTTGAGGCAGTAAATTACAGGAAAGTTTCCAGGGAGGAGAAAACAGGCCTTGCATTCTTTGTGCTTATACCGGCATCAAGGCCGGGTGAAAGTGCCAGAATAGATGTAACGGATGGAAAGGTCGTAGCCCAGCTCGGCGGCAATGTCCACGGGCAGGGTCATGAATTGTTCGTTAAGGATATTCTGGGGAATTCACTGCAGGTTGAGCAGGACATTATTTCACTGTCAAATGGCGATACATCACTCATGGAAAGTGGTGTGGGAAGCTGGGGAAGCA
>JAJZXS010000014.1 GCA_021806295.1 Thermoplasmata archaeon | reverse complement strand
AAGATAAATGAAGTACCAGTGTATGTAAAGGACCATTATGAGATAAGGGAATTAAAATATATACCATCACAGATGAAGCAGGGTATTATTGACAGGGCCATAGACAACATAAAGGGATTGCATGAATTAAAAAATAAAGGATTCCCTGTGGGAAGATTAAAGTATAAGCATAAGGTATCATCTATACCTTTAAAGCAGTATAATATTACATACAGGATTATCGACAGTAACTATATTAAAATTCAGGGAATAAAACAGCATATCAGGGTTTATGGCCTTGAAAATTTAGATTCATCCTTTGACCCGGCAAGTGCTCTGTTAATTCATAAGAATAACAGCTACTATGTGAATATAACTGCATACAGGAATAAAGAGAAAACAACAGTGCCATTGGAACAGCAGTCAATGGTTTCCTTTGACCTTGGAATCAAAAACCAGCTAACCTGCTCCAATGGATTAGTATTAAACTTCAATATTCCAAAATCCAAAAAAGAAAGGAGAATACAGAGAAGGTTATCTAAAAAAATAAAACACTCAAACAACTACTATAAATTAAAAAATAGACTAAATGCAGAACAAACAAAAACAACCAATAAGAGAAAGGACACTGTAAACAAGATAGTACATTATCTATCCTCAAGCTATGATATAGTAATAACACAGGATGATGACATTAGTGGATGGCAGAGGCTATTCGGAAAAAGAATAGAGTCAACAGGGATAGGTGGAATAAAGGAGGCACTTAAGCATAAGGCCTCAACATTTATACTTCTTGACAGATTCATGGCCACTACAAGGGAATGCTCTAACTGCCATAATAAATATGATATCAAACTGAAAGATAGAATATATAAATGCCCTGAGTGTGGTTTTATTATAGATAGAGATTATAATTCTGCATTAAACGATATATACTATGGAATTAAAAAAATAAATAAAAAATATAAAATAAATATACCTGTGGAGCGCCTAAGGGAATATACGCCTGTGGAGATGAATGCCAATACCCTGGAAGGACTGAATATAGGTCCGTATGTCAGGGCAAGCTTTGTCCATGAATCAGGAAGCCTCAATGTTTTAGCATGAGGTAGCTCACAGGCTCAATCGATACGTAAACGGAAATATTTTTTATAGTGTATATAATATACTTTAAATGTACGATGAAACATGCATTTTCTGCAGGGAAATAGCGGTCAAGGAAAACGCTGCATTTGTTTACAGAAGTCCAAACATACTGGCCTTTATGGATAACGCCCCCATTGAGGAAGGGCATGTTCTTGTAATACCAAGAAACCATTATGAAAATATATTTGATATTGATAAGGAAATATATATGGAATTGCAGCTTGTGGTTAAACGTATAGCAATAGCCGTAAAGGAAACACTGAAAACAGACGGCCTGAATATAGGTCAAAATAACGGCCGGGTTGCAAACCAGGTAGTGATGCATTACCATGTACACATCATACCGAGATATTACAGAAAAAAGATAAACTGGGAAAGAGAAACTGCAAGCATTGGCGACCTTGAAATTGTCGCAGCCAGAATAAGGGAAGGCATTAAAGGGGTAAAATTATGAAAAGTCTTGAAGAATTATACAGCCGGGCAATGGAATTGAAGAATAAGGGCATGTCGGATAAGGAAATCTCTACAGAGCTTCACCTTTCAGTGAATACAATAACGTGGCTTTTAAGCAAGGATCTTAAGGGCAGCAGAATATCTGATACAAAGATAGGATGGAGAAGCATTGGCGTATTCGGCAACAGGATAGAAAAAATTGCAGAGATTATGTCTGATATAGTCACGGAGGAAGTGCCGGATGATGAATTTACATCAATTATGGGAATTACAATAAATGGGATTCCATATGCCACAATGATGTCAGATCTTCTGGAGAGGGAGTTAATAGTATACAGGCCACACCCATCAAGAAAGGAGGGCCTTTTCAGCAGTAATTTTGCAGGCGTAAGTGGAAAGAAAATCGTCATTGTGGACGATGTAATCAGTACCGGCGAAACTATGAAAAGAACCATTGACGATGTAAGGAATAAGGGCGGAGAGGTATCATTATGCGTTGTACTTGTTTCAAAATTGAGTACCGATGAAATCAACGGTGTTCGTGTAAGGTCTCTCATAAGGGCCACCATGGTGGGATAATAATGTACTGGGCGGACGCCTTGGTTGAAAACCTGAAGGGAAAGCAGACGGTATCAACAGGGATATCACCCTCAGGCCCAATTCATGTGGGAAATATGAGGGAAATCCTGACAGGTGACATAATAAACAGGGCATTGCAGGATAAAAAACTGGAAACAAGATTTATCTACCTGTGCGATGACCTTGATCCTTTGAGAAAGGTATACCCGTTTCTTGACAGCAGTTATTCCCAGTATGTTGGAATGCCACTCAGCTATATACCGGCTCCCGACGGCAACGGGAAATACTCAGATTACTTTTTGAAACCATTCCTGGAGACCCTGGCAAAAATAAATGTCAATGTTGAGGTAATAAGCACAACAGGGCTTTACCGGGATGGAAAACTTGCAAATGCAATAAATATGGCAATGAACCAGAGGCAGGAAATCGCAAAAATTATGCATGACATTGCCGGCTATGACCTGGATGAAAACTGGTATCCATACGAACCCAGATGTTCAAAGTGCGGTAAAATTAACTCATCAACTGTCACAAAATATGAAGAACCATACGCCTATTACCGGTGCCGTGCATGCGGCAACGAAGATAGGGCTGACATAAGGAAGGATGATGGGAAAATGCCATGGCGTGTTGAATGGCCTGCAAAGTGGTTCACCCTTGGAGTAACTGTAGAGCCCTTCGGAAAAGATCATGCTGCGGCAGGTGGGTCATACGATACAGGAAAGGAAATAGCGGGAAAGGTCTATAAAATTTCGCCACCTGTCCCGCTCATGTATGAGAGGATACTTCTAAAGGGCGTTGGGGTAATGCACTCATCTACTGGCGTGGCAATAACTGCCTCAGAAGTAACAACCTTCGCACCACCTGAAATATTAAGGTTTCTGATCGCAAAGAATGACCCGGGCAGGCATATAGACTTTGACCCGGGGATGGGGTTGCTTAACCTTATCGATGATTATGAAAAAATGGAGCGGGCATACTTTGGACTAGACGAATCCAATAACGAGAATTTTAAACGTATCTATGAAATGTCCAGAATAAAAATCCTGGATGCCCCTGAGAAAATAAATTTCAGGCATATTGTAACACTGGTTCAGATATACAGTAATGAATCCTCCCTGCTATCTGCCCTGAAAAGAAGTGGTTATGACAAGGACGAAATAGACGATTATCTTAAAAATGAAATAGCAATAGCAAAATACTGGCTGTCCAAATACGCACCTGATAACATAAAGTTCGCGCTCACAGATAAGGAATTCCTTCTCACCGAGGCTCAGAAATCTATAATGCAGGAATTCCTCGATAAAATAAACAGGTCTGAATGGACATCTGAGTCTATACACTCTATAATTTACAGTATAATAGGTGAAAGAAATCTAACTCCCAAGGATATATTTACAATGTTTTACAGGATTTTCATAGATAAAGATAGGGGACCGAGACTTGGCTATTTCCTTTCCAGCATGGATAAAAGCTATGTTGTCAACCGTATAGAAAGCCTCATTAACCAGAAATAACAATTTATTTTTTATTAATACGGCACAGGGATATATTAAAAACAGCACTTTATAAAAAATTTTTAGGGAATAGTTGATAAAAACCGTTTAAATGAAACCATGCTATGGACTTCTCAATTCTTGATATTATAGAACTATTCTGATTCCATGTCAAATTTATCATAATCTACCATTTTTTCAATGTTTTGTTTTTCAGTTTCACTGGCACTGAAATGGTAAATAACTGCGTAAAGCAGCAGCCCCACAAGCGATCCGAAAAGGGCTTCAGGGAAATATGCAAATATATAATCGTATGGGCCTATCCCGAATATTGCTATAACTGTACCTATTATAGCTGGAATCAATGCACCCGCTCTTACGTTATTTTTCAAAGTCCCAGGTATTTTATAATAATCATTTATTTTTGTTGTGTGTCTCAGTCGCATAAACCAGTCAAAAATTAGTATGAACGTGAACGGGAATATAATGGCTTCCAGTATATCTATAAAAGATGATATGCGTGCTAGAATACCTGCTATTGCCAGCACTATTCCGCCTATTCCAAGAAGAAGTGTTGCCACTGGCTGTGCCCATTTTTCATGTACGCTTTTCCCGAATAGCGGTTGAAGGGACGTCAGAAGATCCGCCGTTGCGGGATAAAGATTCATGGCATTTGGATGTATCAGTGAAAGTGCAAGCAGTACAGCAGCTATAATAATCACAATCCTATATATCCCATGAACGCCCGGAAATGCCAGTACAGCCACATTCCATCCTGTTCCAGGATCAACGCTGTTGCCGAAAAATCCAACTATTCCCATAAGAAGAACAGGCAGCATTATCCCGATCGGGCTTGCAACAAAGTAGCCTGTCCTTGTCTTTCTTTTTTCCCTGCCTGAGAACGGAACTCCGAATCTGGTCTGCGTAGATATTTTATATGTCCATGCCAGTATGGAAAAGCCCAGTAGAAAATCCAGCGCTGCACCCCAGGTAAATGGCCCTATAGGGGTAAGCAATGATGCCGTATTTATCCTGTATGTTGTGAAGAGGAAATATGTCAGTATTCCGAAGCTAATTATTAGAAGGGGTGCGGTGTACCTGAAAAAATATTCTAGCCATCTGGCTCCCAGCAGAACAAGAAGTATCTGTATGCCGCCCATAATAATGTACCAGTCAATTATTGATGTATGGGTGAGGCTGCTAATTATAAGCGCCCCCACACTATCGTTAAGTCCGAAATACCCAAGATTCAAAAATGTGAATATAAGTGAATAACCACCGGACGACATATATCCGTATGTTTTCCTGGCCACTACCAGAGATGGTACCGGTATCTGCCTTCCCATATCAGATATAAGGCCTGCAGGTATCAATCCTATCCCTGTTGCCAGGAGAATAGCTATAATTGCATATATTAACCCCATATTGTAAAGTTTTTCACCGGCTATGGGAACAAGGGCCGCACCACTTGCCATTGCCCAGAATATAAAAAATTTCCACGAAGTCATGTTTCTTTCTTTTTTAGGTATTGGATTGACACCCACTACTTCAAAACCATCCATTATTACCTTATCGTTATTTTCTCCTGGCATTGAATGATAAGATTACCAAAATACTTAAATATTTATCTAATATAAAACATAATATATTAATATAAATATTCTATATACATAAATTTTGTGCCTTATTTATTATAAATTGATATACATTGGCGATAATAATATGGGTATATATACTATTATGATAATAAATATATTTATTTATATGCCTATTCTTTGCTTTACGAATTCTGGAAAAACCGTGTACAAATAAACCCAGTATTTTTCAGTATATCTATAACAGGAAAAATTTATAATCTGTTTAAAACTCATTTATCATGATTGTTGTGAATCCTGCTCCTCTGGATACATCCTATGTCCCGGAAAAATTATTTTTCAGAGATGATAAAATAGCAACCATACAGTCATCCATTTTAAATCCGGCCAGAAGTGGAATTTCAAATAATATAATAATACATGGGGATTCTGGAACAGGAAAGACATCAACAGTAAAATTCCTTATGAGGGATAATAAATCTATTATTTATGAGAATGCACTTTCATTCAAAAATATTAAGGCACTGCTTGAACATGTCCTATCCAGACTTGGAAGGCCAGTATCATATCGGGGTCTCTCTTTCCTGGATATTTTTTCCACATTAAATTCAATAATATCTTTTCGTGGAAGCACTGTGCTTGTAATAGACGAGGCAACTACTCTGTTGAAAAATGATACAGATGGATTATATAATTTATTCCGTGCATCTGAAATTTATGGAACTAAACTAAGCAGTATATTAATATCCATGGAAAATCCATTCAGCTATATGGAAAAGAAATATGGAACCATAGTTGAGCTAAAATTCAATAAATACAGTGGCAGTGAAATATACAGAATCATATCGGAAAGGGCTGCATTATCACTCGGGCAGGGTACATATAATGATTCAATAATAAAATATATTTCAGATATATCTGCCCCAGTCGGCAGTGCAAGATTTGCCATAGAACTTTTACAGAAGGCATCTTACATGGCAGAATACAGATTATCTGAATCTATAAATAATGACGATGTACGCTCGGCTGTTTCTCTCATAAATCCATATATAACAGAAAGTAAATTGTCGCTGCTTGATAAAAGGGAACTTCTTGTTCTTTTATCAATATGCAGCATTCTTGGAGATAAACTTTTTGTGGATATGCATGCAGTTGAAAATCAGGTAAGGTTAACCGCTGAATCATACGGCATGACGCTCAACAGGCCTGAAATATACCGGGTAATCCGTAAACTGGAAAGCCTGGATATAATATCTTCATCCCTTCAAAGTCGTGGCAACCGGTCTGGGGTTTCAAAGCATATATCAATAAACGACGTGCCTGTTTCCATACTTTCAATTAAAATAAGGGATATTATAGAAAGAATGTGAAACAATAAAATCAAAGGGTTTGAATGCCCTTTCAAGAAGTTTGGAATAATATTTCCTGTCAAAAAATTCTGTATTTTCAAGTATAATATTGTGGCCTTTGTCCATTACAATTCCTGAAACAGACATGCCAGGGCATAATCCACGCCCATATCCTGCAGTTTTCATGAGGTAATACGTAATATTCTTCACACTGTATTCCTCAATATGCCTGTTTATGCCCAGCTGTATCCTGAAATCATCAATGGGAAATCCATCCATTTTCATATATGTCCTTTTCAGTCTGTCAAGTTCCCCGGATTTACCATTTAGCTGGTGAAAATCGCATTTTAAAATATTCAATGCATCTCTCTGGAATTTTTTTACCAGTTCCGGTGAATCTATTCTGCGCATTTCTATACCTCTGACCTTGAAGGTGTTATCAGTGCGCAAACCTATATACCTGTTTGCAGACCCTATCCCATTATTCTGGGGCATGAACGCAATCCATTTATAATGTGAGTCCACAACAATGGGTATTCCTGTTTTTTCCTTTATCTCATTTATAGTTTTTATTATGTTGCCATTGCCAGAGAGCCAGAGAGAATCCACAACCCCATGCAAAACCCTGAAATTATTCTTCTCTGCAATCCTCATGGCAGTTTCTATTATCATCCTCCCGGTATATGTGATTTTTTCATGCACATCTATCCTGCCGAATTTGGCATTTTTGTAGCCTGTATATCCGAAAGAGTTGAGTAAAAGTGTTTTCAGTGCTATATTCCTTCTTGAATACAGATCAGCCCTGCCACTTATCGCTTTGTAAAACAATCTTCTTTCCAGTAAATCCCTCAAAAATGATGAAAGGTAAGAGGTTTTTTGCCCTGAGATATTTTCAGGGGATATACCGTAATTGACTATTATGCCGGGATACATTGATGAAAAATCTATTTCATAGACATTTCTATACACACCGGGTTCAGGGTTAAAAACAATGCCCCCAACATCTGCACCGAAAAATTCACGGGGCGTCTTTGCTATTTCATAATCATCCTTTCTGAATGGAACCAGTATTTTCCTTTTCAAAGCCTCTTTCACTTCAACTGCAGATACCACCGTTCCAGGGGTTATTGAAGATACGATCTCGGCTGGCATTGACGATACCCTGGACAGTTCAAATATGCCCGAAAGTCCAGATTCACTGTAAATAAAAGAATCGGCATTTATGCATATTTTGTTTTTAATTTTTACAGTCCCCGGTATATACGAATGCCTGCCATAGGATTCGATAGACCTTTCATGGCCGAATACTGTATTGATTACGTAGCCATATTTTTTCATCTCACGGAGCAGTGTTATGAACTCTCCGGAATAATTTCTGTATACAATAATATCATTCTCTTCTATGGATCTGTAAACCGCACCGTACAAATCATTACTATATTTTTTTCCATTAATTGCAACAGATTTAATTTTCCCATTGGCTGCCACAGGGTATATCTCCACACTGTTTACATTTACATCCTCTTCATATAAATTTTTCAGCCTGTAAAATTCCAGATTCCTTGTTGCCATAAACCGTAAAATAACGTTTATATCAGCATTGTATATCCTTAGCCTGTAGCCAAATGAATGCTCTATTCTGGACACAAGATCGGGAATCCTGGAAGGCCTCATATATATCTGTATACCAGTATTTGTTCCATAAATGTCACTCATTTGTGTATATCTGTAAATATAGCTGGTTGCATCCAGGCTCTTTTCAAGTATGCCTAAATCATAGTCGTCTCCTGAAACAAATATCCATGTGCGGTTATTGAAAGATTTTTTCACTATCTTTCCGGACCTATAATACCATAGATATACAGTATCAGAACCAGTGGCGTTTATTATCCTGTCCATATTCCTCCATCTTTCTGTAAAGCCCAATAATAATGGCCACCAAAAACTGGTCTCTGCTGTTTATGTTATTTGAATACTTCTCTGCCATGGAAAGTATAGTTTTAAGCGTTTCAATATCCTCTTTTCTCATGTACGTACGCATATTAAGTATTTCTTCTTCAATAGATTTCACATATTCACGGGAGGACTGAGTGTTTCTACCCATAGATTACACCATGATGGTTCCATTGACCGTTTCTTTCCCAACAATTTCCAGTATTATAGTGCTGCCATTGTGTACAGATTTCTTAATAACTGTATGCAGGTCATCCATAACATTTAGACTCCAGGAGTCAAATATAAGTGAGGATATTACTATAACGTACCGTTCCATGCTATTTTCCGCTATTATCCTTTCCAGCTGGTACGGCGTTAAAATACGCTGAATTTTTACGCTGTATTGTAAAATTCCACGGGAAATTCTTATGCCATCTGATATTAGTATTCTTGTTGCATCGTATTTCTCAATTTCCTCATTTATGTCTATGCTTTTCCTGTTTATTGTCCTAAAATATCTCATAAGGCAAAAATAATATTTACTGAAAAATAGTTTTGGCATTTGCTGATAAAATGAGAAAATGAAAAATTAATTAATGGTACAGGTTATGATAAATATACTTAATGAAAATAATATTATTTTATAAAAGCTTTCTTTATTATGATTTTTTCCAGGGGCTTATCGTTTCTGTCCCTTTTTACCTTGCTGATTTTGTCTGCAACTTCCATTCCGCTAACGACCCTTCCGAAAACAGGGTGCATTTTGTCGAGGTAATTATTATCAACCACATTTATGAAAAACTGTGATCCACCAGTGTTTGGGCCTGCATTTGCCATTGCTATGGTACCCCTGCTGTTTTTGTTATTTTTTGTGAATTCATCCTTAATTTTATACCCTGGGCCACCCATGCCGGTCCCAGTTGGATCGCCACCCTGTATCATGAAATCCGGTATTACCCTGTGGAATATGGTGTTGTTATAAAACCCCTGTTCAACCAGTTTCTTAAAATTGCCTGCAGTAACAGGCATATCCTTATCAAATAGCTCTATTTCTATGGTTCCCATACTTGTTTCCAGTACTGCTGTTGTCATACTCTTGGATATTATAGACAATAATATAGTTTTCCACAAATGGCTATGCACTGGTTACAGCAATGCATTATAATTTAATATTATATATTTGAACAAAAAATTATTCTATTTACCATAAACGTTATAACATTATATGAACAAATTACTAAAAATATACGATTGTATATAATCTAATATTTAAAAACTATCTATTAATATGAGTTAAATATAAATATAATAACGTAATATAAAATTATGATGGGCAGTGATACATTTTCAGTTCTGGATAATGCAAAGGTAGGAAAATTCCAGAGGAGGCTTGCTGTAACCGCCGCACTGGGTCCATTTACGGATGCATTCAATGAATTCGGCGCATCCATATCACTTATAGCTGTGGGAATACTGTTTCATCTTCCTCCAGTTCTGGTGGCTGCCGCAACAGCAGCATACTGGGTAGGGGTTGCAGGTGGGGCAATATTCGGTGGCATAGCATCTGATGCAATAGGCAGAAAACAGATATTTTTGTACGATACTATCGGTATGGCCTTGTTTGCAGTTCTCAGTGCTGTCTCTACTGGATATATAACTTACTTTCTTACGAGGCTAGCACTTGGAGTATTTATAGGAATGGACTATGCAGCAGCTGTTCCGTTGCTATCAGAATACTCTCCATCCAAGAGAAGAGGTGGCCTTTTATCTACAGAAAAACTGTTTTTTATGTTCGGGACAATTGCCACAGTTATAATAGGAATGGCATTCACATATTACGTGGGAGTACTGCTTGCATGGAGGTATGATTTCCTTATAGCTGCAGTACCCGCAATAATTCTGTTCGGTTTGAGGTTCGATATGCCCGCTTCACTAAGATGGGCAAAGGCATCTGGAAGAAAGGATCTTATCCCTAAGATACTGAAGAAACTCCATAAGGAGGGTATAGAAATAGATCCGGAAACCGTAAAAGTTGATAAGCCGCAGTCCATAAAAGAAAATATACATGAATTTTTCAATGCAAGGAATAAAAGGACAGTTGCCTATATATTCTGGATAGGTGCAGCATATGCACTGACTGTAAACCTTGTAAGTGTATATGCAAGTACTGTCCTGGAGGGACTCGGGGCAACATCTTTCTTTGCAGAGGAGGGAACCCTGATAATTGATATAGTTGGAACATTCGGCGTTGTACTAACATTGATTGTTGTGGATAGAATAGGTAGACGTTTAATGGGACTTCTTGGATTTGTGCTTGGCGCTATACCACTTATTGTACTGATAATTGCAGATATATATCATGCAATGAGCATACCTCTTGTAATATCTATGTTCGGGTTATTCTTCTTCATAAATGTGGGCCTTGTTGGAACACTGCAGTATCTTCCGGCTGCCGAGGTATCTACCACAAAATCCAGAGGCCTATCAGTTGGATGGGAAAAACTCTTTGAATTCGGGCTTGCACTGCCTGCCCTTACACTTTATGCATATATAGGCCTATTCTATTCCTTTATATATGATACAATAATGGTCATAATAGGTGGAATAGTGCTTTACCTGCTATCCTTCGAGACAAAAGACAAATCACTGGAGGCAAATGCAATGCGTGCTGAGAGAAAAATAAAAGCTGAAGGACAGGCACCAAGGGGAATGGAAGAAACTAAGAAGGCTGAATAATTTTTTAACTTTGATAATTTTTAAATACAGATTAGATATTTTTATGAATGGAAGCCGGATTTTTAGATAAGCTAAATTCAGATATTGTATTCAGGGATTATAATCCACCAGAACCAGACGATGATGAGGTTACAGTAGATCAAACTTACACCGGGGTTTGTTTTCGTGACATACTTACGCAGCAGGGATTTTTTCCAAGGGTTTCATTACCAATAATACCCGGGCACGAGATCGGTGGAAAAATTATTAAAACCGGTAAAAGCGTCCAAAATTTTCATGTCGGTGACCGGGTATCAAGCCTGATATATATACCATGTGGCAAATGCAATTACTGCCTTTCCGGAAATGAAAACCTGTGCATTAATAAAATTTCATACGGTGAGAAAATAAACGGCGGTTATTCCCGTTATGTAAACGTAAGTGAGCGGTCACTTGTAAAGGTTCCATCAGAAGTTCCTGAGGAGGCAGTACCAATAGCTGCCTGTGTTATAGGGATGCTCTACCATGCCATAGCAAAAATGGGGAAGATACAAAAAGGTGATTACGTTCTAATTACCGGAGCCGGAGGGGGTGTCGGCGTGCACGCAATTCAAATGGTCAGGGCGTTGGGAGGCCACCCAATTGCAGAATCAGGGTCAAAATGGAAGGAGGAGGAACTGTACCGCCTCGGTGCAGAGCATATTGTAAGCCCAGAAAACGATTACAGCAAAGAGGTTAAGGAAATTACCGGTGGCGGTGCTGATATAGTTCTGGAAGATGTTGGCATAGCTACTTTTTCAAAAAGTTTGAGGAGTATTAAAACAGGTGGAAGAATGGTTGTAATAGGGAACCTTAAACCTGAACCTGTAGAATTGCCCCTGGGGTTGATAATACTCAAGGGAAACAGTATAAAGGGCAGTATCAGTTCAACCCGTGATGATCTAAAAATGGGGCTTGACCTGTTACAGTCAAAAATACACCCGGAAATAGGGGCAAAAATTTACCTGGAATCCATAAATGATGGCTACAGGGAAATGCTGGAAAGAAAGGTACTTGGAAGGATATTAATAAAATATAAGTAATTTAATTTATTTTAATGATGCCATATTGCAATATTAAATCTAAAATAAACAAAAACCTTTTTTAAAAGTTAATAATAAAGAATAGATATAAAAATGTATATTGTTCCCTCATCTACCGCTTATAATGTGTCAAGGAAGCTGGCAAGTATTTTTTCATGCAATGTTTCCGGTGTGGTCAGAAAGAGATTTCCAGATAATGAAATGTACCTTAAAATAATTGATGACGTCCATGGAGAGGACGTTCTTCTGGTTGGCAATACAAGAAGCGATTCTGATATTATAGAGTACCTCCTGCTTCTGGATGCTATCAAGGAAGAAGACCCCAAGAGCATAACCGCCATCATACCATTTTTCGGATATGCAAGGCAGCATATGAGATATAATAACGGCGAGCCCGTATCATCAAAGGTATTCACAAAGGCAATAAATCAGTATGCGGACAGGATTATTACAGTGGAGTTGCATGATGAGCAGACACTTGATTATTCAGACGTGCAATTTGAAAATATAAAAATAATCAATCCTGTATACAATTATTTTAAAAACAAAAATATCGACTTTGTAATGTCGCCTGATGATGGAGGTTATGAACGCGCCAAAATAATGGGTAATAAGCTCGGCATTCCGGCGTATTATATAGATAAAAAGAGAATAGACTCAACAACGGTTAAAATGATCCTCCCGGAAGAAGATTATGAGAATAAAAATGTTCTAATACTTGATGATATAATATCCACCGGCGGGACAATCATAAAAGCATCCAACCTCATAAGGGAACACGGTGCGAGGAACATATATGCATGTGCAATACATGGTGTGTTCGCCAATAACAGCAATGAAAAAATAGAGAGATATGTAAACGAACTTACCGTTACAGATACAATAGAAACAAAATACAGCAATATTACAGTTTCAGAAGAAATAGCAGCTTCACTGAAAAGCAAGATAAGCATATGAAACACGGACTCAGGGTCCTGGGTCTTGACGATGGCCCGTTTAATAAATTTACAGATATTAAAACAGTTATTGTTGGGGTAATCATGCGTATGAATTACCCTGTTGAGGGTATCTCCGTAAGGGAAATTACTGTAGATGGCATGGATTCTACTGAAATCGCAATGTCTATGATCCAGGGCAGGTTCCGGGATGATATAGATTTTGTAATGTCAAACGGAATTACATTTGCAGGCTTCAATATACTTGACATTCAGGAAATATACCGGAAAACTGGCATACCTGTTATAGCAATAACAAGAAAAAACCCATCAATTGAAAACATTTCCCGTGCACTTTTACTTCATTTCAAGGATAGTGAGGAAAGAATAAAAATTATAAGAAAAACCCCTGTGGATGAAATAGTATACGGGAACAAAACACTGTATATAAACAGGGCTGGCATCGAATTGAATGATGCTGCAACACTTATAAGAAATACTGCCAGTACAGGTAATATACCGGAACCTGTAAGAATAGCCCATTTAATAGCAACTGCAATAATAAATAAAGAAAGTCATGGAAGGGTTTAAAATATTAAAAATTATTTGCCACCCGCAACAGTAATATCTCCCATTTCCCCTATCTCACCGGCGGCCTTTTCCAGCGATCCTTTTGTTTCCGGTATGAATATCAGGGTTACTACAGATGCGGCTATTGCGAGGCCTGCAAGGTAATAAAAGGCAAAAGACTCGCCCAGTACCAGGAAAAGAGCCGGGAACACAAATGATGAAAGGGCGGCGCCGCTTCTTCCGGCTGCCACTGTATATGATTGTATCTGTGATCTTATCTTGGTCGGGGCGAGTTCAACCCCGTACATTCCCGAGGCAGTAATGGAACCCGGACCTGCCTGGTTGAAAAACTGCATTCCTATTCCATATACCATCATTCCAGCTATGGGAAGCACAGCAACAATTCCAACCCTGCTGATTCCATCGAATATGAGAAGGAATATGCCCATTCCAAGGAACCCCACAATCTGGAGCAGTTTTCTGCCCTTTCTGTCAATAAGGGCAAGCATGACAATTCCCCCTGCTATTGTAAATACCTCCATAAGATATGTCCATGCATCAGGAGAAAGCCCCATCTTGGAAGCAATCAGGGTTGGCCCGAATAGTATGCCAGCATATGCTACCTGGTCATAGAAGAACCATAGAACCATTGCGGAAATGTACTCTCTCCTGTATTTATGAAAATAATATTTGAAATTGTGCTTATCCTGTATATCCCCCTGTATTCTTACACTTTTATGCGCAACGTATTTTACCTCGTCCTCGAAACTCTTTTTATCGCCAGCTATCCTTGCTATGAACCTTGGTGTTTCTGGCATTTTCCTCCTGAGGTACACCACAGTCAGTGCCGGTACTGCACCCATTGCAAGGACTACCCTCCAGAGTATTGCATCGGAAACTCCCAGTACGGGACCAAAAATCATATAAGTAAAAGCGGCCAGAATTGCACCGAAACCCCACATCATGCCGAATCCAAAGCCTATGGTCTTTCCTCTGTCCTTTGCATTTGAATGCTCACCCATTATCATTGGCGACATTACATAATCGGCACCCACACCGATTCCAAGTATCAGCCTTATTGCTATAAGCAGATAGACATTTACGGCAAAGATCTGCATTATGGCAGCAAGTCCAAGTATTAATACATCTACACCGTAGAATTTTTTTCTCCCTCTTTTTGCCAGTTCGCCGAAAATTATTGCACCCACTGCTGCCCCGATCAGTGCAGAGCCAGCTATAAGGCTGGTAAAGAGTACATAATTGGGGTTGCTTTTTGTAATTCCATAGGCACTAAGTATTATCGCAAGAACTATTCCCACCGATGAAAGGTCGTAACCATCGGTAAAAACACCCATGCCAGTTGTTAGAACCGACCTTGCATGAAACCGTCCAAATTTCTGCTTATCAAGATCTTCAAATATATCTCCCATTATCCTCAGAAAATTATAATGTAATTATATATATAATTAATCGATATACTATATATTTTAATATATAAAATATATAGAAATATTCATTTCCTCAGGAATTTAAATTCATCGGATGGAAGGCCAGGCACATCATTTCTGAACTTGTATAAATGACCACCCCTGTTAATTCTGTCACTTGCGGTGGTTATGTAAAGTGTTTTCATGTCATCATCTCCAAATATGCACGATGTTACATTTTTTGTTCCCACAAAAATTTTTTTGACAGCCTCACCGGACCTGTTGAATTTTATTATTCCATTGCCACCATAAAAGGCAACATATAGATTCCCCTGGGAGTCAATGGTCATCCCATCCGGGACTCCTGCAAAGGATGAAACGTCAAAGCTTTTCCTTTCTGAAATTATTGTAGATTTATTCATATCATAATCAAAAACCCTGATCTTCCTTGGGGGCGAATCTATATAATACATAGTTTCTATATCAGGATCCCATATTGTCCCGTTAGAAATTGTTATGCTATCCAGCACTGTTTCCCCGTCTGATCCGAATCTGTACAGTTTTCCTGAAGGCATTTTTTCATTCATATCCATTGTTCCTGCAAAAAGAAAACCATTTTTGTCGCATTTCCCATCGTTAAACCTCACATTTTCAGGGAGCTGTAATGTAAACAGTGTTTCAACCTCCATCCGGGTTAATGATAGATGCCTGATTGAATCCCTTGTTCCAAACACCAGCCCGTCATTGCACGGTACTATAAACGGTATAATCTTATCACTGTAAAGCGTTTTCACTGACCCACTGTAGGAGTGGATTTTGCCACCCAGTATATCAACGTAGTACAGCACCCCGTTCAGCCATACCGGGGATTCCCCAAGTTTTAACTGTGTGGACGACCTTATTAGTTTAGCCTTCATCTATAATTATTAGTTTATACATATATATAAGTTGCTAATCGATACTGTTTAAACACTATTTTGATAGGGCTGATACCGGCAATTTATCTCGAGGAGGAAATCACATATTGCATATCTAACCTTAGCTTGTTCTACATTTTATAATGAATTCTGAAATTATGTGACATTATTTACCCACATGCTAATTCTGGATTATTGAACCCGGGGTTATAACCAATAACAATAAAAATAATGAAAACTCTTAGTTGTTAAAATGTGTTAAGTCACAATATTATACAGGATTTTATGGAAATTCCCGATGCACAATATTTATAATCAGATTAAATATTTATAACCATGTGGGAAGCTGTGTTTAAAATAGATAAAATTGATGACAATTCTCTGAAGGCCGTTACAGTTAAGGGCACGCCCCTGCTTATTGCAAATATAAAAGGGAAAATATACGCAACCGGCCTTTACTGTACCCATGAACAGACAGATCTATCAGAAGGTTTTATAGAAAAGTGCAACGTAATATGCCCTGCACATTTTGCATCCTTTGATATACAGACAGGTCATGTTGTTTCAGGGCCAGAAGACGAGAGCGCGCCCATTGACAATCTTAAATCCTATCCTGCAAAGGTAGAAAACGGAATGATACTGGTGGAACTTCCATGAAAATTCTGGTTCTTGTTAAGCAAATTCCGGATATAAGCGCAATTAAATTTGATGAAAAAACCAAGAGAATAATAAGGAGTGGGGTAAAGCTCTTATTTAATTCGTATGACAAAAAGGCGGTTGAGGCTGCTGTGCAGTTATCTGAAAAATATGGATATGAAACCTATGCTGCATCCATGGGTCCACCAGATGCCGCTGAAATACTTAAAGATTCGATGCGTATGGGAATAAACCATGGAATTTTATTAAGCGACCGCAATTTCGCCGGATCTGATACATTCGTAACATCGCATATACTATCGGCCCTTGTCAACATTATAAATCCCGATATTGTGCTCACGGGAAAATCTTCACTGGATGGAGAAACATCACAGGTACCGCCTGAAACTGCATGGATGTCCGGCTATAATTTTCTCTCGGGTGTATCAGGAATAGAGATTATGGAAAAAAGTGTTGAGGTAACCCGGGATGAGGATGATGGCATCTCAAAATATGAGGTACCACTTCCGGCATTTTTTTCAGTCAGCGAAAAGATCAACAGGGCAAGGCAGATAGACCCTTCAGTTAAAATAGAGGATGTTGAGGTATATGATTCAGATATTACACCATGGAAAGGAAGCCAATCGCCCACTGAGGTAGCAGATACCTTTCCGCTCAACAGCTCCAGAGATAATAAATTCATAGATTTCAATAAATTTATAGAGATTCTGCATGAGGCAGGTCACGGCTCTTCAGGCACACACAGGGACTATATCGGTGAACCGGAAACTGGAGATGTATTCCTGGGGCTTGCAGTGGATGACCCTAAAATCTCCATGGAGATCTCTTCCAAAATAGCCGAAAGCACGCATGATAAAATTACAGTGATAGGGAACATCGATCCAGTAAAGCTTCAGGGGATGGCCTGCCATCAGTATATATACCTGGAGGATTATAGCAATGTTTCTATGGCGAAATATGTGGCAAAATATATAAAAGAAAACCCTGTAAGGCATGTTCTCGCCCCATCCAATCTGAACGGGCGTGACATAATGTCATTTGTCGCGGCATCCCTGGGGCTGGGTTTAACTGCTGACTGTGTTGACATAAAAATGGAAAATGGAAAAATGATACAGTACAAGCCATCATTCGGAGGCGGAATAATAGCTGTTATAAAATCAAAAACAGACCCGGATATGGCCACTGTGAGGAAAGGCATGTTTCAGGTTAGGTTTATTAGCAGATCCTTCGAAACAACGAAAATAAGGTCCAGGGCTTCTCCAGAATACAGAATTATTGAAAGAAAGACGCTGGACAGCACACTGCGGCCACTGGACACCCCTGTGATATTCGGCATAGGAACAGGAGTCATGGCAGATGACATTCCAAAAATATACGGCATAGCAGAAAAGATCGGGGCATCAGTGGGAGCAACAAGAAGGGTGGTAGATATGGGAAGAATTCCCAGGCAGTTCCAGATTGGACTTACTGGTGTTTCAGTATCTCCTGACCTTTATATTGCTGTAGGCATCTCCGGATCTGATAACCATATTGTTGGAATAAGGTATGCAGGCAGGGTTATAGCAATAAATAAAAATCCTGAAGCACCAATATTCAGGCACTCTGATTTCGGTATAGTTATGGACTCACATGAATTTATAGGTGAATTATGCACCCATATTAACCATTAATCTGTGAAAAATATAATTTACTACCTTTATATAATCTATAATGGAGGTTAATAGTATAACTGTAAAATTCCCGAAGGAAATAGTTCTTGAGGACGGAAGTAAAATTACAGTTAATAAGGATAAAATTTCGGATGAGTCATTATTTTCACTTTTATATCCTGAAAAATATACAGATAATATCGCAGTTGCCCTGATAAAGCACGGCTTCCATGACGCAACACCCAGTTTTTTCAAGGGAGAGGTATTCAGCCTTGCAAAGGAAATATCATTCCCCTGGGAACTACATTTAAGGCTTTTCAGCAACGGTGAAAAATACAGTAAAATATTCGCCCATATTGAAATATCCAGAAAGTATTTCGAGCATCTCTTTATTATACAGCCCTCAGTTTATGAGCCATTTGATTTTTATAAAAATATATACAAACAGTTCAGGGTAATGTACGGGCCTTCTGGAAAAACAGTAAAGGAATTCAAAAGCAATTATGAAATTACACTGGTGCCACCTGAAAATCTCATTGAATGGATGCCTGTGGTTGTAAATCTCTACGATAGCCTGTCCAGGTATAAGGAAAATATCAGGGAAATCATAGATATGCTGGATTACGAGCTTCACAGGAGATAGGTCACTTCCTGGAATAACGTTTTACTGTATGGCCGCAAACGGGGCATATTTCTATGTATTTGTCATATATTCTATGGCATCCAGTGCACCTGTACTTCCATACTATGCTCTTCTTTATTGGTTCTATGCCGCTTCCAGAATATTCTATGCCGCATTGCCTGGCCACATTCTGGATGGCATAGTCATCAGTAACTATTGTTCCATCGTATTCTATTGCAAGTGCAAGCACATCAATATCTGTCTTGCTGAGGACACTGTAATCCCCGGTTTTCATTGCAGCATTTACCGCCATTTCCACATATTTTTTCTCAGGATTCTGGATATTTATATCCGCCACATCAAGAATCTTTTCCAGGGAACCATTTTTGATTTCATTTATTACGGAATCCGGGTAAATATAATTGCTGGTTGAAATGTTAATTCTTCCGGACAGGATTGCCGATGTATCTATTATATACTTTTTGACATTATCCACATGGTCCAATATTATTAACAGTAATAAACGTAACTGGATTAATATAAAGATATTGCCATTTTTGATATGATATTTTAGGGATGCCGCAATTCACCAGTATGTACCTGCTTCTCTTAATACTACTAATTGTCGGAATCGCTGTTGGAACCCTTACAGGCATAACAGGCAGCAGTGGTGTCCTTGTTGTTGTTCCGGTTTTATCATATATGGGCATAGATTTTAAAACATCAATAGGAACAAGCCTGCTGGTTGATGTTATTACGACAACCATAGTCATCTACGTTTACCTTAAGAAGAAGACGCTTGATATAGGAATTGGATTGATCCTTGGCATGGGTGCCATAGTTGGTGCCCAGATAGGGGCCTTCGTTGCACATATAGTGCCCGTACTTCCACTGGAGATCGCTTTCACGGCCATGGCTGCATATATGAGTTATTATGTCATAAAAAAATCATACAGGACAGAAGAAAAGGGGATCAGGAAAATCAATCTCAAAAGGCCCATTGCACTTCTCATTGGCTTCCTCCTTAGTATACCCATAGGGACATTGACCGGGATAATTGGCACCAGCGGGGGAATAATGTTTATCCTTGTCATTATTCTGCTTTTCTCCATGAAGGCACAGAATATGGTAGGTACAGCCACACTGGCGATGTTCCTTTCTGCCTTCAGTGGTTCTGTTGGCTACTTCAGGATAGGGCATATAGACTTTTTGGCTGCAATTGTAATAGGATTGATAGCACTTATCTCAGGATACTATTTTTCTATACTGGCCCATAAGGTGGATCAGAAGATTATCTACCGTTTCCTCGGGGTAGTTTTCATAATAGTGGTAATCAGTGAAATAGTGAAAATCACTGTATTATAATAAAATTGATTTTCCAATCCCAGAATACTCCCTGCCGAGGTACACATAATTTTTATCATGGCAGCATCTGCAGCTCATGTTTTTTTCTATGCCTATTCTGTTTATTTCAAAAGCAAAACCATCAATGAAATACATGCTTCCGTCTATTTCATAATTAAGAAGCACCTTGACTGCCAGGTTTACCCCGTACATTGCAATAATTGCAGGAATTGTGCTCATGACACCGGAAACTTCACAGGATGGCAGATCTGCCGGGTCTCTATTGAAACATGCATAGCACGAGGTTTTTCCCGGGACTACTGCCTTGAACTCCCCGTAGGTCTCTATTGCAGATGTAAATATCCACGGTATTCCATATTTGTCGCAGGCATCATTTATTATAAACCGGGTTGTCATATTATCTGTCCCGTCGAAAACAAGGTCTACTGTGCCGGTGAGATATGCCATATCCGCATCAAAAGCCCTGTTATAAAATTCAACATCGATGTCCGGGTTAATTTCCCTTATTTTGGCTGCAGCCGTTTCAGCCTTATATTTTTTCAGGTCATCCATGCCATAAAGGATCTGCCTGTTCAGGTTTGTTATCTCTATTTTATCCCTGTCTATCAAAATTAATTTTTTTACACCAAGGCGGGAAAACATTTCAGCGGCCGCGCTGCCTGTACCCCCAAGTCCTATAATCAGCACCGATTTTTCCAGCAATTTCTCCTGGTTTTCCTTCCCGATCTGTTTCAGTGCAATCTGCCTGGCATATCTGGCCATGTCCATGATATGTATATCTGCAGCATGGTTAAAATAATTTTATCCTGCATTTTCATAAGAGAATTCCTGATTGTTATAGTTTGATTAGAACAAAATTTAAATACAACTGCAGTATCCTTTTTTATGGGGAAGGCAGGTACAGGAGCAAAGGCAGGACTTGTTGGAGGATTGGTGTATGGCATATTTTCAGGTATTTTTAGTTATATAACACTTACAATTTTCAAGGCTGATGTGATGAAAATCCTCTCAAAAGAGGCGGCAGCAGAATCAGCAATAAATTCCAGTATTCACATCACTGCAGCTGAATTATACGTAACAGCTGTTGATCTTTCCATTGCCGAGGGCATAATAGGCGGTTTGATCGTCGGGCTGATTCTTGGAATAATATTTGCATATGTGCATGGAAAACTGCCGGGCAAAAACATGATAGTAAAGGGTGAGATGTTCGGGCTAATTCTCTGGTTAATATTCGACGTCCTTATCGGTGCCATAGATATAAGTTCTTACGGGATTATTTACTATGTGGCCACACTGGGACTTGGCATAATCTCACTTCTGGTATTCGGTTACCTGCTTGGGACTCTCTATAGCAGATGGGCAGAGAAAGAAACACCAATGACCGATGAACAGTTCAATGCAGGAAAATTATAAATATTCTAACTTTTAGGTTAAGTTAATGTTAAATGAAGAAATAAATGTATGATATTTATGGATCACGAAATAAAGGAAAAGTACATGCTTGCCGGAAAAATCGGAAGGGATGCACTGGAATATGCACAAACACTTATAGAACCAGGGGCCCTTTTTTACGATGTTGCTGAAAAGGCAGAGCAGTATATACGGGACAGGGGAGCACTGCCATCATTTCCGGTCAATTTATCTATCAATAACGAGGCAGCCCATTACACCCCCTTTGAGGGCGATAAAAAGAAATTCCATACAGGAGACCTTGTCAAGGTAGACCTGGGCGCCATGGTAGATGGGTATATGTCAGATAATGCCGCCACCATGGAGGTTGGCAATACTGGAAATTACAGTGATTTAATAGGCGCAACAAGGGAGGCACTCAATGCTGCTATAAAAATACTGAGGCCCATGATCAGCATTTATAGAATAGGGCAGGAAATAGGCAACGTCATCACATCACATGGATTCAAACCTGTAAAAAATCTGGGGGGACATGGAATTAACCGTTATGACCTTCATTCAGAAATTTTCATACCGAATTACGATGATGGCAATGGAGAAACTATACAAACAGATAAGGTAATAGCAATAGAGCCATTTGCCAGCACCGGCTTAGGGATGATCCACAACGGCCAGCTCGGAAATATATACATAATCGACCAGCCCAGAAAGCAGGACAGGGAAGAAATCCTCTATAAAAACTTCAACACTGCCCCATTCGCTGAACGATGGGTATCAAAGATAATGGATAATGACCAGGAATATTTAAGAAAGAAAATGTCAAGCAAATACATATCCGGATTCGCAGTGCTGAAAGAGCATAGCAAGGCAATGATCGCACAGTCAGAGCATACAATAATGGTACTGGGCGACGAAATAATTGTGACAACAGCCTGACTAAAGGGATTTTATTATTTTCTGCACCTTTTCGAGAACAAAAGATGCTGGATCATTTGCATTTATTTTTATTACATCAACCGGTTTTTCAATAAATTCTGAAATATTATCCAGAAAATAGTCGTAATATTTTTTTATGCAGGAAAGCCCATGCCTTTCCTCCAGTATTGATAACTGCCTCCCTCTGAAATTAAGATCCTTCCTGCTGGCCGTTATACGATCCACAGCTGTGTTTATATCAACATCCAGATAAATAATAATATCAGGCATCAACATTATTTTAGATACATTCACCATCCAGCGTACCGTTGCATTTTGGTCACCCAGTAACTTTTCGATCATTGGTCCCTCATAGGCTATGGATGAGGCAAGGTAGCGATCACATATTATTTTTTTATTGCTTCTAAGTTCTCCCTGGTGGTTTAGCCTGTCATAGGTAAAAAGAAAGAAGTTATAAAAGGAATTCTCCGGGCTGCTGAGTTTTTTGAGGTCACCGAATTGGAACGCATCTGTAGGTTCTTTTGTGTAATGAAAATCAGGGAATACAGGCTTCAGTGAGTTTATCAGTGTGGTCTTTCCTGACCCATCTATTCCTTCCATGGTTATGAACATTGTATGGGTATATTCAAGGCTTATAAATTATTATTTATGATAATTGAATCTGGAATTTAAATAATTATTAATAGTAATTAATTATATCAATTAAATGCTTCCTAGTATTGAGGAATTGAGGAAAATGCGCAAATCACTGGGTATTAGCCAGAAGGAACTGGCACGCATCAGTGGTGTAAGCCAGTCATATATTGCCAGGCTGGAAAAGGGAGAGATCAACCCTGCCTATGATAAGGTCAGGAAGATATTTGAATATCTGAACACCTCCGGAAACCGCGCAAGGGATATAGATATTAAAGCTGAATTTATAATGACAAAGGATGTTGATACTTGCGAAATGAACGATTCTATCATATCCGCATTGAATAAAATGAGGGAAAAAGGCTATTCACAGCTACCGGTTGTAACATCTGATAAACGGATCATCGGGACAATTACGGAGTCTGATATCAATGATATGCTGATAAAGGGTACAAGCATAGAATCCCTGAAACTTTTGACAGTGAAAAAGGTAATGGGGAAGGTCCTGCCGCAGCTGGATAAAAATAGCCCCATATCAATGATATATCCACTTTTAAAATACTCCAACGCTGTGTTGATAGTTGACGGTGCAGAACTCAAGGGAATAATTACAAAGGCTGATGTACTAAAGGCAGTTGAAACTTATGGGTAATATCGTACTGTTCACAATATACGGGATAATACTTTTTGCTCCGGCATTTATAGCAAATCCTGGGGCAGTGATTACCGGCGGACATTTTGTAATGGACATGGGCAAAACATACAGGGGAAAGCGGATTCTTGGAGATGGAAAATCCTGGTCCGGATTTATCGGTGGTTCCCTTATAGGGGTTCTATCAGGCATTATAATTTACTATGCCGTCCATTTTCTGAATATACCATATCCCGATTATGGCAAAAATCTCCTTGATGCCGTGCTGGTTCTCATACCAATGAGTTTCGGGTCACTTCTTGGTGATATAACAGGGTCATTTGTGAAAAGAAGGATAGGCATGAAACGCGGTGCCAAAGGTTCTATACTGGACCAGTGGCCATTTGTTTTGGTATCATTTCTCATGGTCTTTATATTTGCAAGGCCTTTTTTCATGTCTGTTTACGGTGATCTACTGCCAGTTATCGTAATACTTGTTATAACCCCGCCAATACACAGGGGTGTAAATATACTGGCGTACAAATTTAAAATGAAGGATGTTCCATGGTAAAAATGGTTATTGCTGTAAGAAAGGACGTTTCAATGGGCAAGGGGAAAATTGCCGCACAGGTAGCACATGCTGCAGTTGCATGCACCCTTATTTCAATGAAAAAAAATAAGAAAATATTCAATGAATGGTATGCAACCGGTCAGAAGAAGGTTGTCGTGAAGGTGGATAGCCTGCAGGAGATATATAAAATAAAGGAGGAATGCAAAATCCGCGGGGTTGTCAGTGAAATAATAACGGACGCCGGATTTACACAGATTATTCCGGGAACTGTTACATGTATAGGCCTTGGCCCCGACGAGGATGATCTCCTGGACCAGATAACCGGAGATTACGGTTTACTCTAATTGCACTGTACAGCAGCCATTTGGGAGAAAAACATATATATCTTTCTTAAAATATCATGATGTGGAAAACCATGGTTCTTCTATAATGCCCCTGCATTACGGCCATCCTCCTGAATACCTGTACAAAAGAATGATAAAGCTGGGAGGCCTAATTTCCGACATAATAATCGGGAATTACGGTGAGGATTTTTATCTGAACCGGCTTGCAGATCCATTCTGGTTCCATTCCCTGTCACTGGCCATTGGATTTGACTGGAATTCCAGCGGAACCACCACTGCAACGCTGGGTGCCCTGAAGGAATACATAAATAAGGGGGACAGCCTGAAAATACTGGGCGGGAAAGGCAGGCATATGGGAGGAATAAAGGAGGAATTTGATTCCATTGAAGCCGAAGGAAACATACCAGCCGGAAAAATAGATAGAATAAGAAAGGATGCAAAATTGATAGGAAGGGTTGATGAAAAGCTCCTGCAGGATGGATTCAATCTGTATATGCAGTTCATAATAATGGATTATCATGGGAATTATACCATAGTAAATCAGGGGATGAATTCAGAATCACGCCTGGCGAGAAGATACCACTGGAAGAACAGCAATATGGACCTGTACAACGATGCCAGAAACGGTATTTCTGGATTTGAGAACTTGATAAAACTGGACCTGTCCACAAGAAAAAGTGAGGAAAATAGGTCGGGCATTATTGATATAATAAAGGATAATCCCCTAAAATACAGCAGACAGAGGTCGCTGGACAATTTTATGGAATCTGCACCTGCACTGGATTTGAATTATAGAATTGACTGGAACAGGATGAGAGAACTTTATGAGTATAATCCCGGGACTTTTCAGGAGTTGATGGCTATTCCTGGACTGGAAAAGTCCACTATACGGGCCCTTTCCTACCTCTCAGAGATTATATACGGTGATGCGCCATCATTTGCAGATCCTGTAAAATATTCATTCTGCCTCGGCGGGAAGGATGGTGTGCCAAAGCCGGTAAATGTCCATGATTATGATACGGTTATAAATTTCTACAGGGAAATTCTGCAGGGGAACCGGTATTATGAAGAAGTATCAAAGAGGCTGGCAAAAATTAACCATGAAGGTTCACCAAGATAATAATTAATTACAGGCGGGGATAGCATTTATAGGAAACTCCATCCACAGCCGCAAAAATTCTTAGGTTTTCGGGAAAATGTTAATAACATAAAAACCAATCCCAATAGCATGGTTACAGTATCTATAGATATTGGCGGGACATTTACTGATATCATAATAATAGATGGGGAAATACACTATTATAAGGTGCCGACAACACCCGCCAATCCTGAACAGGCAGTTATGGACGGGCTGAGCAAATACCTCCATAAGAATATTGATGAGTTTATACATGCCACGACGATTGCCACAAATTCTCTTCTGGGCCAGTACGGGCTTGAGCTTCCAAGAACCGCACTTATTACAACAAAAGGTTTCAGGGACGTGATTGAGATAGGCAGGCAGAACCGGCCTGAATTATACAATCTTGACTTCCACAGGCCAAAAACACTCATACCTTCAAAATTCAGGTACGAGGCAGATGAGCGTACAGATGTCAACGGGCACATCATTACGAAGCTGGATACTGATAGTATGGAAAACGTTAAAAATTCTCTTATAAAAAATAAGGTAAAATCCGTTGCGATATGCTTTTTACATTCATACATGAACCCTGAAAATGAGGTTAACCTGAAAAATTACCTTTCAGAATATTTTGATAATATATCAATATCATATGGCGTATCTCCCGAGCCCAGAGAGTATGAAAGGACATCAACTACTGTTGTCAATTCAGTCCTTATGCCTGTTGTGTCGGGGTACCTTAAAAGATTAAAATCAGTCCTGGATAAATTCGGGTCTCCGGAAATAAATATGATGTCGAATGCAGGCGGCCTGGTATCTGTAGATGAGGTAATTAAGAAACCAGTTAATATAATAGAATCCGGGCCTGCCGCCGGTGTCATAGCGGCCAGTGAATTCTCTTCCATACTGGGTATAGACAAGGTTATCAGCTTTGACATGGGGGGAACAACTTCCAAGGCAGGAACTGTAATAAATC
Organism: Thermoplasmata archaeon; assembly: GCA_021806295.1. Classification (GTDB taxonomy): domain Archaea; phylum Thermoplasmatota; class Thermoplasmata; order Thermoplasmatales; family Thermoplasmataceae; genus Ferroplasma. Next base: position 6,024 of record JAJZXS010000014.1, on the reverse strand, counting down.
ATAACGTGGACATTACCGCAGAATATGAGGTCGGCGGGTCATCGCATCACGGCAGGATAGTTAAGGGTTCTGGCTATCCTGTCAGATTCCCCTTTATAGATCTCTCTGAGGTATCCTCCGGGGGAGGCACTGTAATATGGAAGGATAAAACCGGTGCCCTGAATATCGGGCCAATGAGTGCAGGATCAGAACCTGGGCCTGTTGCATACAACCGTGGTGGAAAGGAACCTACGCTTACCGATTCAAATCTTGTAATGGGGATTATAAATGATAAAATGTCCGGATCCGATAAGATACTAAGGAAGGATCTTGCCCTGAAGGCTCTGGAAAAACTGGGAAATCCATATGAAGTTGCAGAATCAGCCATAAAGCTTGCAAATCTAGAAATGGCAAGGGCAATCCGGCTCGTCACAGTGGAGAGGGGTCTTGATCCCGCAGAATTCACCCTTTTCGGCTTCGGTGGCGCCGGGCCACAGGTTACAATGCCAGTGGCAGATGAACTGGGCATAAAGAATGTAATAATACCGCCTGAGCCAGGGGTATTCAGTGCCCTGGGATTGATGCTTGCTGATATAAAATACGAGGCAAGGATGTCATACCCCGAAGATCTGGAGGCCGGATTTACAGAGCTGGAACAGAAGCTGAAATATCAGATAAAGGAACCTGAGTTTCTGAGATATGCGGATTGCAGGTATGTAGGTCAGGGTTCTGAGCTGACCATTCCTGTTGAAGTGCCTGACAGGGAACGTATAATCAGAGATTTTACCGGTACGCATAACAGGACATTTGGGTTTACCCTTGACAGGCCCGTTGAAATACTCACAATAAGGGTTTTTGCTGTTAAAAAGAGGATAAAACCTGACATAAAATCCGGTAAAAATATAGAAAGCAAACCTGTTGAGAGAAAAGTCTATATAAACGGGAAATGGGAAAATGTTAATGTATACCAGAGGAACGGTCTGCCTGTAGGGAAGGAAATTACAGGGCCTGCCGTTATAGAGGAGGACGGATCAAGCACCTTTGTACCTCCTAAATGGAAGATATTCCGCGGGGAAAATAATGAACTAAGGGCGGTGAAATTATGACTGACTGGGAAATAATAGGAAAGGCTACACAGTTTATAGCAGAGGAAATGGGCGTTGCACTGAAGAGATCGGCCATTTCTCCCAATATAAGGGAGAGAATGGACCATAGTTGCGCTGTTCTAGATTCTGATGGCAGGATCATTGCACAGGCAGAACACATACCTGTACATCTCGGGTCATTTAAAATTGGGTCCAGAAATATTATCAATTACATGCATGACCATGGTATAACGTTGAGGGAAAATGATATGCTCATAACAAACGACCCTTACATATCAGGAACACATCTCAACGATGTCACCATCATAGCACCTGTTTACCACCATGGCAAAATATTCTGCTATGTAATAAACAAGGCACACAATGTTGATGTTGGTGGACCGGTTTTCGGAAGCCTAAATCCAGATGCAAGAAATCTCTACCAGGAAGGTCTCATAATACCGCCAGTGATCATTACAGATGATATAATTAAAATGATCCTGGCAAATTTCAAGGACCCTGAAACTGCAAGAGGGGATCTGAATGCACAGATATCTGCAAACAAGATGGGTATAAACAGGATAAATGAATTAAAGTCAAAATACGGCGCAGATGAGATTCTCTCGTCATGGAATTCCCTTCTGTCCCATTCACGGGAGCTTTCCCTGATGGCATTAAAATCATGGCAGCCCGGAGAGTATTCTGCTGAGGACTATCTTGAAAAGGGAATTGAAAAGATCAATATAGATATAAATTTAAAAATTAGTGAAGATGGCGTTATAGCTGATTTTAATGGTACACATGGCGAAATAGAATACCCGCTGAATGCAGTAGAGGGTGTGACATTTTCTGCTGTGGCATATGCCATAAGAAGTGCAATGCGCTATTCCATACCAACAAACGATGGTTTCTATTCTATTATTACAATAAAAGCGCCACACAGATCCCTGGTAAACCCGGAGAATAATTACCCGGTTTCCGGAGGAAATGTTGAAACCACACAGAGAATAGCAGATGTTACACTGAGGGCATTGAGTGAATTCCTGGATTACATCCCTGCTGCCTCCTCGGGTACAATGATGAATATGATGCTGGGCGGCAAGATTGGAAATAAATACTGGTCTTATTATGAAACTATAGGCGGAGGAAATGGTGGGAGGTATGATTCCAATGGAGAATCAGGAATACACAGCAATATGACAAATACATTAAATACTCCCGTGGAAATCGCCGAAAAGGAATACCCCTTCTTCTTCACAAGAAACAACCTGAGAAAGAACAGCTATGGTAAGGGGAAATACCACGGCGGTGAGGGAATAGTAAGGTCATTCAGGGTAAGAAGCAGGACATACATATCTGTAATTGCAGACAGGTTTATAATACCTCCATGGGGTCTCAGGGGCGGATTCCCGGGGAAAACAGGGAAGCTATACATAATCAGCAACGGAAAGAAGAAATCCATGCCTAGCAAGTTTTCTACTGTGCTGGAAGAAAATGATGAGGTTGTGGTAGAAACTCCTGGAGGAGCAGCATATGGAGAAAAACAATAGTCCCTTCCTGTTTTTATAATACCTATTTTTATTAAATTGTTAAATCATTTATGTTTGAAGTTTCAGTGCATCATTGGCTTTTATATATAAAGTAACAATTCTAATGCATGAAAATTATGTCATGGAATGTCAACGGGTTGAGGGCTGCAATAAAAAACGGAATTATAGATACAATTAAAAGTGAAAATCCGGATATAGTGCTCATGCAGGAGGTCAAGGTGGACAAACTCAATATTCCCGAGGAAACACATCATCTCGGGTACAAAGTATATATCAATTCCGCAGATAAAAAGGGATACAGCGGAACAATGGTCCTGACCACGGAGGAACCATTGAACTACATGGAAGGCATCGGCAATCCCGAGTTTGACTCAGAGGGAAGGGTCCAGACACTGGAATATAACGATTTTTATGTGATAAATTCATATTTCCCCAATTCCCAGCATGGGCTACCGAGGCTTGATTTCAAGATCAAATTCAATAAGGAGATTCTGGCATATATGGACAGGTTAAAGGAGAAAAAACCGGTAATAATTACCGGGGATTTCAATGTTGCACACGAGGAAATTGATATTGCAAGGCCCAGGGGGAATGAAAGAAATCCAGGGTTCACAGATGAGGAAAGGAATTCAATGACTGAAATGTTATCACATGGATATGTTGATACATACAGGTATTTTCATAAAGAGCCAGGGCATTATTCGTGGTGGTCATACAGATTCAACGCCAGAGAAAAGAACATAGGATGGCGTATAGATTATTTTGTTGTCAGTGAGGATTTTATAGGGCACGTCGAGGATTCAAGGATACTGGAAAGTGTCACCGGTTCTGATCACGCGCCCCTGGAACTTCTCATAAAATAATACATTATTTATCTATTTCTGAATGTCTTCTTATTTTCTTCCAGGCAAATCCCTTAAATCTTTCCTGGTCCTCGACTTTTCCTCTTTCATGGTAACCATAGGCTTCCCAGTAACCATCCTCATATTTCTCCATCAGCCTGATTTCTGTTATCCATTTTGCACTCTTCCATCCATATAAAGATGGTATAAAAGGTCTGGCCGGAAACCCGTGTTTGATTCCAAGTGGTTTATCATCGATTCTCAGTGCCAGTATGCTTTTTTCATCCACGGCATCATCAAAGGGAACAGGAGTATCATATCCATCTGCGCAAACAAACATAACCCATTCAGCCTCTGGTGCCGGGCCCGATTTCATTATGAGGTCCCTCAATGATGGCCCGGTAAATTTTGCCTCCTTTATTGACCATTTTGTTACACAGTTGAAATCGGATATATATTCGACCCCCTTCATTTTGTTTAGGTCTTTATAGGTATACTCAGCAGGTTTTGCCACAAGGCCAGTAACCCTGAGTGACCATTTGTTTTCATCTATTGCGGGACCATCCAGTGCATCGTAAATTATCCAGTTGTTGACATAATACTGGCCCGGATTTTTTACCTCAATTTTTTCCATTGTTTAACCATATCTACATGATATTTAACAATTTTTTAAAATAATTTTTGGGTTTATCATAAAGTTCTAACGGCAATAATAATATATACGATATATTTATTCTATGGCTATGATCGAACTATATCTCATTCTTCCTGTTGCTGTAATTGGTCTATCGATTCTGATAGCCTCCCTACATATGATTGCACCGGATCACTGGACCCCGATTTTGTCATATTCAATAAGCAGGAAGCTCCAAACAAGAAAAACAGGTTTTATTTCATTCAGTCTTGGCCTGGTTCATGGAATATTTTCCGCCATGCTTTCATTCGCAATAGCAATTGTTGGAATGTACTTCTTTCCCGAACTGGAATTAAAATTATTCGCTATTTCTCTTCTTGTTTTTGTTGCCCTTTATATAATATTGAATGCGAGGCACGAAGAAAAAGCCGAAAAAAGTAGAGAAATAGAAAAGTCAATACTGTTCGTGAGCATTATACCTGACCCTGCAATAGTCCCGATTATACTGATTGCAGTTGTTTACGGTATGCATTTTGTTTATTTTACCCTGTCAGTTTTTGTAGTTGCATCGGCACTTGCTCTTTTAATTGTGACTATTGCATTGAGCAGAATATTAATAAAGAGGCTTGCAACCCTGACACCGAAAAGAATTGATTACCTCGTGGCAGCCATATTGCTTGGAACAACAATTTTTATAATAATTTAAAAACATAATTATTTTTACACCATTAAAATATATGGCTGTGTTAGTTACAGCTTTGACAGTTTACGGCTCTACGGTTCTTGCCATGATGATGGTATTTTATCTCCTTGAATCACGGTCCCCTGTTTATTCCCTCTTTTTTGCAATTATGTGTTTCTGTTCAGCAGTGTACGGAACGCTGGCAGGTGTGTACCCATTCGGAGTTATAGAAACCATATGGGGCATATTCTCAGTTCACAGATTCATCCAGAGGAGGAGAAAACTTAAGGCTCAGTAGAATACCAATAACATTTATATCATGTTATTAAATTTCTTGCTGTGAGAGGGGGCTATCTGGTAATCGGAATAGTTATCATGTCTTTCAATTCACTGTACCAGTATTCATGGAATGTTTTTGAACCACTCCTAAAGACCGGATTGAACGTGTCGTTAGTACAGATTGAACTCGCCTTTACATTATTTGCAATCTTCTCAACAGGATTTCAGGGTATAGGCGGATACTTTGCTGACAGAAACGGGCCAAGGAATATAGGTATATTATCTGCCCTGCTTTCGGCAACCGGCTTTATAGGGACTTCTTTCATACATAGTCTGTACCTCTTCTATATATTATGGTCTCTCGGCAGTATAGGCGAAGGCATTCTTTACGGTATAGCCACAAATCTGGCAGTAAAATGGTTCCGCGGCCGCAGGGGATTTGCTGTGGGGTTTGTTTCTCTTGGATTCGGCCTTGGTGCTGCGATTGCCAACATATTTATAGCCCGTGCTGTTTCATTCAGAACTCCCATGCTTATTATTGGCGTGGCAGAAATAATTCTGCTGCCGGCACTTCTCATAATGGCAAAATACCCGGAATCAGGTACCATGACCGGAGAGAAAACATCAAAAAACCTTAGAAACAAAAGATTCTGGATTCTGTATATATCATTCATCCTGGGAAGTGTCCCTCTCATAGTTGTATCGGCTTCCTTTGGATATCTCGGGGAAACATTGCCACTGTTTGAATTCACAGTGCTGGTATCCATGTTCCCACTACTCAGCGGCGTTAGCAGGCCAATACTGGGTTATGTATCTGATGTGATAGGAAGGATAAAGGTGGTTATGGTCATAGATCTTTTCCTTATACTTGGTTCAGTGTTCCTGATACTACATGAATATCTCTTTGCCATAGTATTCATAGGATTTTTTGGTGGTGCCATGATATCAATGTATTTTTCCCTGGTGGGTGATA
>JAJZXS010000033.1 GCA_021806295.1 Thermoplasmata archaeon | reverse complement strand
GTCGCTCCCCTATCTCGCCAAAAAATTAAATGAAAAATAGATTTTATAATTTTCTAGCACATATTCAGTATTTATTATGTATTTTCAAGATAATTTAATTGAATACTCATAATAGATATACAAAATAATTCATTTTAAAAATAAAATGTTTCAAACTTCTCTCTATAAATAAATGATGGGCAAAAGCGACTTCTTTTCTTTTATCTGTTTAGACCACTCAAACGGGCCGCATATTCTCCTATGTATGGTATGTATATATCAGTTCCCAGAGATGCCTTATACCCAATATAGAGTCCATAGATCCATAGAAGAATGCCAATAATATCCGATATATATGAAACAGGAGCCAGTATAGAAAATGAAATTAAATAGAAAATTACATCCAGTATAATTATAGCAATACCAAGGCTTATGGACTGCACAGCATTAAATTTCAGTCTTTTATTTTCCCCATAAAATATGTATACAAAAATTCCTGTGAGAATCGGAATTAAATATGCTATTACATACATTATTGAATTATCCTCTTTGTCTGACATACATAGATATATGACTTATATATATTACCCTTTCATTTTAAGTAAAAAATTTATTTTTTAGTAAATAATATGTCAGACATTATTATACATAACAAACGAAACATACCAGCCAGGTGGTCAGTTAAACTATTATAATCAGGAAACTGAAAGAGACCTGTAAAACCAGATGTATAAAAGCATAAATCCTTAAAACTAATGTAGAAGTATGAAGTCATCAGATTTATTTAAAGAGGCTATGGAGATATTTCCAATGGGCGTAAATTCTCCGGTTAGATACTATTCACCTGAGCCTGTAATGTTTCAGCAGGCCAGAGGTTCCAGGGCCATAAACGTTAATGGCAAAGAATATATAGATTATTCAATGGGATTCGGCCCCATGATACTTGGCCATGCAAATCCTGAGGTTGGAATGAAAATAAAGGAGCAGGTAGATCGGGGCATTCTTTTCGGGTCCCTTACTGAAAACGAAATCAAATTGGGGAAAATAATAAAAAATGCTGTCAAATCAATAGACATGCTTCGTTTCACCAACTCCGGAACAGAGGCAACAATGCATGCCATAAGGGTGGCCAGGGGCTTCACAGGAAAAAAATACATACTGAAAATGGAGGGCGGATACCACGGTGCCCATGATTATGCCCTGATAAAATCCGGAAGTGGAACAATGACCTTCGGTGTCCCATCCTCTTCCGGCGTTCCAGCGGAAGTTTCCAGAACAGTTCTAGTTGGGCAGTATAATGATACTGAAAGCATAGAAAAATTGTTCAGAGAATATGGAAATGACATAGCTGCAGTAATAACAGAACCTGTTCTTGGAAACATAGGCGTTGTTAATCCAGAAAAGGATTTTTTAAAATCTCTCAGGGAAATAACTGAAAAATACTCATCCCTGCTCATATTTGATGAGGTTATTACAGGATTCAGATTTGCCTTTAGCGGGTATCAGGATATAATAGGAATAAAGCCTGATATCACGACTATGGGTAAAATAATTGGTGGGGGTGCCCCAGTTGGAATGTTCGGCGGAAGGAAAGATATAATGGAGAAAATTGCTCCAGCAGGAAATGTGTATGAAGCAGGCACCTTTTCCGGCAATCCCCTTACCATGGCCGCAGGAATTGCCACACTTGATATATTAAAGGCAAAGGATTATTCACAAATAAATGGCTACGCTGCAAGACTTGAGAAAGAACTAAATTCAATGGTAAGTGAATACGGAATAAATGCTGTTGTAAATAGATGCTATTCAATGTTCCAGATATTCTTCAACAAAAAAAATGTTACAGATTACAGTACAGCAACCCGGTCAGATACGGCTAAATTCAATAAAATGTTCCATGGTCTTCTGGAAAGAGGAATTTTCTTCCCGCCAAGCCAATTTGAAACAGAATTTATAAGCTTCGCCCACGATGAGAACGATTTCCGGGCAACTGTAGATGCCATGTCCGCGGTGTTAAAATGTCTGTAATACTGGGAACAAGGGACAGTGAGCTTGCACTTATTCAGGCAGAAAGCGTAAAGGTCGCCCTGGAGCTGGCCGGGTACGATGTGAAAATAAAAAAATTCACATCCAGTGGTGACTCTAATAGGAACATTCCTCTCTATAGAATGTCATCTACAGGAGTTTTTGTTGATGAGCTCAATGAGAGGGTCGTTAAAGGGGAAGTAGACCTGGCTGTTCATAGTGCAAAGGATATCCCATCCACCATGGCTGATTCCCTTGAAATAAGTGCAGTGCTTAAAAGGGAAGATTACAGGGACGTGTTAATATCAAATACTCCACTGGAGGAAATGAAGGATGGGGATAAACTTGGAACATCCAGCATGAGAAGGATAAGGCAGGCAAAAACAGTGAATTCACACGTGCAAATATTGGATATAAGGGGAAATATAGACACCAGAGTGTTTAAATATATGTCAGGCAACTACTCCGGAATAATTATAGCCAAGGCAGCATATAATAGAATGAAGCTTGACATGGAACATTTTGAGCTATCTGAGGATCAGTTCCTGCCGGCGCCGAATCAGGGAATAATAGCAATAGTTGGCAGTAAAGGTTCAGAATCATCTGACATAGCCAGAAGCATTAACCACAAAGAAACTTACAGTGATATGGAAAATGAAAGATACATAGTTAAGAAACTCAACCTAGGATGTTCCATGCCTGCAGGAATACTTTCTGAGGATGGTGCGGTTAAGACACGCTTTTATTCATTGAAATCTGATGAGTATAAGGACCTTAATTTTAAAGGATCAGATATGGGCTCCATCACAGATAGGATAAGGGAGGCGATAGCCGGATATGGTTACTTCTGATTATATTATAACAACGAGGCCGGAGGAAAAGTTTAAACCTGTGAATACCCGGTGCATATCAATAAAAAACGTACCACTTACGAAAATCGTAAGAACTGGCAGGCAGGAAGAAATTATACAGGGCGTGATACAAAATAAGCCAGAAATTATTGTACTCACAAGCTCTGTGGGGGCATCTGAATTTTTTAAATATTATTATAAGTATATAGAAAATTCCCATATTATTGCCATTGGCGATAAAACAGCAGAGGAAATTAAAAAATATACCGGGAAAGTGTCTGTTCCCACAGTCCGAAACTCCTATGGAGTTATAACCATGCTGGAAAATTATCTTAATTCCAGAATAGCCCTATTTCGCAGTAATGAATCTAATAACATTATTAGTGACTGGCTTGAGGAAAATAACGCAAATTTCATGGAGTACTATATATATAACGTTGTGAAAATTGTAAATCCCGGAATAAAAGATCTGTTTCTGGAGAATGACTGCAAGGGTATACTGTTAACATCATCGATGGAGGCCACGATATTCCATGAAGTGCTGGGATCTGCTGATATTAATAAAAATATATACGCCATCGGAAGAGTAACTGAGGAAACCCTTAAAAAATATGGATACTATGTTTCCTTTACAGGCAACTCTGATTTTTACTCAATAATAAAATATATAGATAATAAAAACTGCAAGTAGCGGGGAATGGATTTGAACCATTGATCTACGGGTTATGAGCCCGTCGGGATCTCCTGACTACCCTACCCCGCTATAATAGTATATTGCTAAAAGGGATATAAACTTTAACGGTTTTTCATGTACCGCCGAAGCTTTCTTCCATCTTCCTGAACTTTAATTCCCCTGAATTCTTCTCCAGATATGCATAAACTGTTTTATGTTTCCTTCCCTGAAGTATCATATTAACTGCCTCTCTTGCATACTGTACGGATATGAAATCTCCTATGATAGAAACTGTATTCCCGCTTATGGATATATATGTGCCTGTAAGCTCCTCTATAATTTCCCTGGTATGGCCGTCCTTGCCTATAAGCCTTCCCCTGATCTCATTTATTCTTTTTGTGTCCTTCTTCACAAATTCTTTGATTGATATAACTATAAGCTGGATGCTATCGTCGAAAAGAAACATAGCTTTATCTGGATTAAACCCGCGGCCAATAGCCTGTACAGCATTCATAGCCATCAATGCCCTTAATGGATCATTCTTCTGGTAAACCGTAACTGTGGCATTTTCAGAATCAATTTCAAGTTTTACCTTCCCCTCTTCCTCTATCTTTGCCTTTACGGATCCTTCCTTGCCTATCAAAACCCCTATCCTGGAAAATGGTATTTTAATGCTACCTATATCAAGCAATTATATCACCTTTAATATGATTATACAATTCGTCTACGCTGCAGTTTACACCTTTTTTTGAAAAGAATGAAACTATATTTTTTATATCTCTTTCAAGAAATGTTGCTGCCATCGGATGTTTGATTGAAACAGACTGCCCCACATCTATAATGTATGGGTTTTTTCTGTAATAAAGTATGTTATACTCACTGAGATCAGCATGGACTATCCCGGCTTTATTGTACATAAGCCACATGGACTTTCTGAGCTTCTCATATATCTCGTTAAAACCCTCCTGCAAATCCTTTATTTGTGGTGCAGGCCCCCTAGAAGTTCCTAGATATGACATGAGAAGTATATTCCTGTAAAATCCATAGGGTTTTGGTGCATTTATGCCAGCCTCCCTGAGGCCTTCGAGGTTTGTGTACTCTTTCTGTGCCCATACATATACAACATTTGATCTGTTTATCCTCTCCTTATCAAATCTGTAATCACCCTTTATGTATTCCATAGTATTGGAAAATTTCAACGTTGACATTTTATATATTTTCAATGCCCTTGTTTCCCTGCTTTTAAGCTTTACGTTGAAGATAAGCGATTCTTTCCCACTTGATATTGGAAAGTCAATATAATCTATATCATATTTTTTTATAACCTCATAAATTGCATTAAGCGTCCTTCTATCGAATACGAGCCCATAGGTTTTTCTGTCAAGATTTAGCCTGTTTGAAAATTCATCCGATTCAATTAACTGCTTCAGTGCACTTTTATCGTTCATTGAATACATCTATTATTTCCGGCAGCATCCTGTTTCTGCTCAGGTACATCGCCTGGGTTCTGGTATATCTGTATACTATATCGCCCTTTTCATCCTGGAAATCCCATGGCTTTACTATGACAAGGTCGCCTTCCCTTATCCACATTCTTTTTTTCATTTTTCCCGGTATCCTGCAGTTTCTTGTGGAGCCATCCTCGCACATAACCGTTAACCTGGAGGCCCCGGATAATTTTTCAACTATGCCGTATATTTCTCCCTTTCTCTTATTGGGCGTAATAACCCTCGTAATATTTTCTCCATTGTCCTCTTCTTTATCAACCATATGTATATTACATAATCATATCCACTCATATAAATATAATCAATTATGAACAGGTTTTTGGGGATTACAGAAAATGGATTTATGAAAAACTTTCGGGAAATACATACTTTACTGTGTATATATCTGATATCTGTTAAGAAAAATTTAAATATATCTGCTATATATTCACATATGGCTGATTTTGAATCAGAAAAAGATGTTATAGCTAATAGTAAAAGCCAGGACAGAAAATTAAAAAAGGCTTTAAACACGTGGGATCTCTATTTTTTGAGTCTAGGAGGGATAATCGGATCAGGATGGTTGTTTGCAGCAGCTGCTTCAGCAGCAACAACCGGACCGGCCGCCATACTCTCGTGGCTTATAGGTGGTGTGCTTGTTTTATTCATAGCCCTGGTTTATGCTGAGCTTGGTGGTATGATACCGAGAACCGGTGCAATTAGCAGGTACGGTCATTACTCCCATGGAGGGGTTGCGGGGCTATTCTTCGGATGGACATATTTCCTTTCCGCTGTATCGGTTCCCGCAGTAGAGGCAGAGGCTGTAATAACCTATGCAAGTTCATATGTGAAGGGTTTATCCTACAGTGCTCCAAATCCACTTGACCCGTCTTCAACTGTTGCACTTCTTACAGGTCTAGGAATAGTACTTGCGGGAATACTCATAGTTGCCTTCTTCGCACTGAACTACGCAGGTGTCAGAATCATGGGAAAGACCAATACAGGAATGACATGGTGGAAACTTATAATTCCATCCATAACAATTGTCATGCTCGCATTCCTGGTATTCCACACACCCAATTTCACTACTCCTGCGCTTGGTGGCTTCCTTCCCGGGAATAACACTGCAACTATATTTGAGGCTGTGTCTACTGATGGTATCGTATTCTCTTTCCTGGGATTCAGACAGGCTCTGGATTATGGAGGAGAGGCAAAAACACCACAGAAATCAATACCCCGTGCCACAGTATTTTCGGTGTTAACTGGAATAGTTGTATACGTTCTGCTTCAGGTAGTTTTTATCGGGGCTATAAACCCCACTAAACTTGCTGCAGCCGGAGGCTGGTTTGGACTTGTGTCAAGCTCCCCGTCAGCATACGCATCTGGAGTTGTAGCCGCACCATTCGCATTTCTGGCAAAAACATCTGGAATATTTGCCCTTGTTGTGCTGACATATGTGCTTTATGCCGATGCTTACGTATCACCTGCAGGAACACTTAATGTCTATGCAGGAACATCTACAAGGACCCTGTTCGGGTTATCCGAAATTGGTTACTTCCCGAAACAGCTTTCCTACGTTAGCAAGAAAACAAGGGTTCCAGTTCTGCCCATTATAATTTCTGTGATCATAGGATTGATATTCCTGGCTCCATTCCCAAGCTGGTATGCACTGGTAGGTCTTATAACAGGCGCAACTGCATTCACATATATAGTCGGAGGGTCTGCCCTTATGGTGTTCAGAAAGGAGGCTGATGAGCTAAAAAGGCCATTTACCCTCCCATATGCAAAAATACTTGCACCCATAGCATTTGTAGGTGCAACTCTGATTGTGTACTGGTCAGGATGGCCTACAATACCGTATCTTGCAATAGCCATATTCCTTGGAATAGTTATATACCTTATAATACTGGCATCCCATAAAGTTGAGAATGTATTTACAAAAGTGAATATAAAGGCCGGATGGTGGGTCCCTGCTTTCATACTGGTACTTACACTCTTATCGTACCTGGGGGAAGGAGACTATGGAGGAACAAATACAATACCGTATCCCTATGATTTCGTGGTTGTAATAATAGTTGCCATAATATTCTACCTGATATCCATAAAATCTGGATATAAAACAGATGAAATAAGGGATATAATAGACTCTGGAACACAGTACATACCTGAGGAGGATGTATCAGCGGCAGGGGGGAAATAATATTATAATTTTTAAGCAATAAATTTTTTTTAAATAATATATCCTTATATTATAAAAATAATGTTTTAGATTATAAAAGGAAGTGTAAAAAGCATAACATGCATATTGGAATATATACTTATCTCTGTTTTATAATAACGTTCTTGATTTTGAAATACCTTGAAATGGCATCACGCATTAATTTGATGTTGCGGCTATCCTTGCCTATTGCCTTTCCGATATTTTCCGGTGCTATGCCTATGAATATATTGGTTACATTGTCTTTCCATACCAGGTTTATTTCATTTACAACATATCTGTAAAAGAGGTTTTTTGTAAATGTGAGAAGGTCAGGGGAAAATTCTGCCATGACTATTCTTTTGTTTATCTTTGCCTTCAGGTCAGTAATTATATTCTCGTGTTTTTTAAATATCTCCGCAAGTTTATGCTCTCCAACAACGAATAGTACCATTTCCTCGTTTTCAAGGCACTCGAACACATTTGTTCTGGTATAGCTCTCAAATAATTTTATAAATCCTATTGTCTGGTTATCCAGTGTTATCTCATTCATGGTATCCCCTTATTTTTTGTTACCCTTATATACAAGGTCTATGGCACCTGTTCCCAGTGTTATGGGCTGGCCAACAATGATGTTTTCAGCAACTCCTGCAAGTGGATCTACCTCTCCAAGAAGTCCGGCCTTCAGTAAATGTTTAGATGTTATTTCAAATGCTGCCCTGGCAAGTACACTGCTTTTTCTTCCTGAGATTCCCTGCCTTCCTACCGCTCTCACTGCCCCCGAAAATGTCATCATATCGGCAACAAGCATTAAATGCCTCTTATCAACGTTAAGTCCCTGCTCGCTAAGTGTATTTTCAGCCTCACGGTAAATGGCATTCCTTGCTGCCTCTATTCCGAAGACGTTTTCTATTTCGATAATGTCGTTTGTTGTTGTTCTCGTTGCATCAACACCCTCTATATTCAAAACTTCTCGCAGATTTGATCCCTGGGTGTAGATTACCCATGCCCCTTCTTTGGGATCTACTCTCCCGATAGCCCTGCTGATCTTGCTCACGCCCTTGATTGGGGTGGTTTTCAGTTCTTCCTGTTTCTGATAGAGTACCTTGAATGATTCCTGCTGCAACTTTATTGCAATGCTTTCATCATCTACCTGATTATAAATTATTCCCTTCTTCTTTTCCAGTGCTGAGAGTAAGTCTCCCATGGAGACAAGCCGGTCACGGCTCTTATTTTTATCAAGCTTTATTGTGAGGCTCATCTCTCCAACATCGGTTATAATATCAGCAACATCTATGATTGTTGTATTTTCCAGGCTTTTAATAAGTTCTTTGACCTTTTCTTCGTTATTTTTATATCTTTCCGTAAGGTATATTGTCATTGATGGTGTGCTCGGGATTCTTCTGGCATCCACAATTTCTATGAGTCTCGGTAATCCCAGTGTAACGTTCATTTCGACGACACCCGCAAAGTGGAACGTTCTCATAGTCATCTGTGTTCCGGGTTCGCCTATACTCTGTGCCGCTATAATGCCAACAGCCTCGAATGGGTCTATTTCTCTCTTTTTGAGTTCAAGGTCAACCCGCTTCAGAAGTTTCTCGTACTTGTCAGATGGAAGGCTCTTTTTATATTTTACAAGTTTATAGGCAAGTGAGACCGGTATACTATATCCTCTTGATTCTGCATCCTCCATTACTGATAATGCATCATCTGACATTTTGAATTCTTCCTTTTCCCTGTATTCAACGTGGAATTTTTCACCCAGTGCAAAGGATGTCAACTCCTTGAATCCCTTTTCCATCTTGAATTCACTGATAGGAGTTCTGTCTATCTTTCTGATGCTTTCAATTTTAAGGATCGCCTTTAAGCCGGTCTTCCTTTTCTGTATAATGTCATCAGCCGGCTCATACTTTGAAACTTCTGATATTTTTACTTCATAATCTATGTTCTGCTTATCTGTGGAGATATATCCTATATCTATACTAGTAACTGGCATATATTCTACAGCATAGCTGCAAGGTAAATTTTCAGAAATAAGCTCAATGTTTTTCTTGGTGTCTCTCCATATTAACGACATCATTGTTCATCACCGAATTCATCATATGCAACATAATCTACATCTACTGTCTGGCCCTCATCACTTCTGGTCGGGTCTACTCCATCCTCTCCGTACTTGAACTGTACAACAGATCCGATTGTATCTTCGACCCTGCGCTTGTCATTTACCTTCAAATCCTCAAATG
This sequence comes from Thermoplasmata archaeon, assembly GCA_021806295.1. GTDB lineage: Archaea > Thermoplasmatota > Thermoplasmata > Thermoplasmatales > Thermoplasmataceae > Ferroplasma. Next base: position 23,765 of record JAJZXS010000033.1, on the reverse strand, counting down.
CGTTGATAAGCCTTCTTTGCATGTACCCGCTTCTGGAGGTCCTTACAGCAATATCAACAAGACCCTCTCTTCCTCCTATACTGTGGAAGAAGTATTCTGTGGGGTTCAGACCGGCCCTGTAGGATGATTTAATGAATCCCCTGGCATATGCACCCAGATCATTTTCTTTGAAGTGTGGCAGGGTTCTGTTCGCATATCCCCTGTTCAGCCTTCCGCCCCTGACGGACTGCTGTCCAACCATTCCTGCGACCTCTGCAATGTTCAGCATCTTTGCCCTGGCTCCAGACCTTGCCATGATAACAGACGGGTCATTGAGGCCAAGATACTGGGATGCAATCTTTCCAGATTCATCCCTGACACCTCCTGTTGCACTGAGAATCTCCACCTCCAGGGTGTCCTCTATGGATCTTCCTGGCAGTGGCTGAAGCTGCCCTGATCTGAAAGCAGCAACAAGTTTTTCGATTTTATCCAGTGTCTCGTTGGATATTTCCCGTATTCTTGATATTGCCTCCTTGGGTATATCATAATCCTTAATTCCGGTTGAAAACCCTCTGTGGCTGAGATAACCCACGGCCAGACGGGTTACATTGTCTATGAATTTTGATGCAGCCTGTGGCCCCATCTTTCTGAAAATTTTATCTACTATAACTCCAGAGAACGGTCCCACTGCCTCATCATCTATTGTTCCGTGGACAAGCTTTCCATCGGTAATAACCACATACGTATCCTCAGGATCATTTTCATATTCGCATTTTCCGTCCTTTGAACCTGCGCACAGATGGCTCTTGAATTTAACGTTCAGCCCCTCTGGAAGGATAAGCGAGAATATATCCCTTCCATGGTAATACTTCTTACCATCTTTAATAACAGGTTCAGGGAGCTTATCGAATTCTATATAAGAAACTGTATGTATTGTATCATCCTCAGATAGCAGGGGGTTATTATGTGTAAGAAGGAATAGTGAGGTTATATGATCATGTATTGCGCCGATAATAGGCCCTCCGAATCTGGGAGACATAATCTGTTCCTGCACCTTCATGATTATTCTCGCCTCTGCCCTGGATTCCTCGCTCTGTATAACATGAAGATTCATCTCATCTCCATCAAAATCTGCATTATACGGTGTACAGTCAGAAAGGTTGAATCTGAATGTCATCCCTGGAAGAACTCTGACACTGTGAGCCATCATGGACATTCTGTGAAGTGAGGGCTGCCTGTTGAATAATACTATATCACCCTCGGTCATCTGTCTTTCCACTGTCCATCCCAGATCTATTCTCTCACTGTTGATTTCGGCGTTCTGGTCTGTAAGCTTTATCCTTCTTCCATCAGGTCTTATAAGGTAATTGACTCCTGCAAGATATTTTCCATCCTCTGTTCTCGGATCGGTGCCTCTCTTTATCCACTCCCTCATTTTGTCGATGTTGAATGAATTAATAAGAACCGGTACTGTAAGTTCCCTTGCCGCTATTTCTGGGATTCCTACCTCATTCATAGATAGGAATGGTTCAGGAGAAATAACACTTCTGGATGAAAAGTTTACCCTTTTTCCGGAAAGGTTGGCCCTGAATCTTCCTTCCTTTCCTTTCAACCTCTGAACAAGAGTTTTAAGTGCACGTCCTGATCTGTGCCGTGCAGGTGGTATCCCTGCAGTCTGGTTATCAAAATAGGTTGTGATATGATATTGAAGTAAATCCCACAGATCCTCTATAATAAGTTGTGGTGATCCATTATCCCTGCTTTCCCTGAGCCTCTGGGATATCCTGATGATATCAACAAGCTTATGTGTTAAATCATCCTCGCTTCTTTCTCCTGTTTCAAGTGTTATGGAAGGGCGGACATCAATTGGTGGTACAGGTAGAACTGTAAGAATCATCCATTCCGGCCTTGCAGATGCCTTATCAATGCCAAAGAAGAGTAAATCATCATCAGGTATTCTTTCAAGCCTCTCCCTGATTTCTTTTGGTGTTATTTTAATACCACCCTCCCTGAAGGTAGTTGGCTTGTCAAGTATAACTTTTGGGCTTTCTGCATTGCAATGAGGGCAAATAGATCTCTGTGCAGCAATCTCCAGAATCTTTTTCAGCGTCATATCTATAATTTCCGGATCCATGGTTGAAAAATCAATAGCGTTAATCTGGACACGGTAATTATTTATCTCATCATCTGTCAATTTTATTCTGCCACATTCCTTACAGGAAGAATCAAGCATGCTTTTTATTTCTTTGATAAAACCTATGTGCACTACCGGCATTGCAAGTTCTATATGCCCAAAATGCCCCGGGCATTCGTCAACTTTCCCACCACATGTGGCACATTTTAAACCGGGTTCTATAACACCCATATGGAGGTCCATCAGACCCCTTTCTATGGGATAACCGTCATCATCGTATGTATCGGGTGTTATAACCCTGATCTGCGACATTTTCCTGATTTCTTCAGGAGATAAAAGGGCAAATTTTATTTTTTCTATTCTTTTTGAAACATTATTAAAATTCATTTCATATCACCCAGCTCTAGCCTCATTACAATTCCCATGGAACTCAATTCATCCCTCATCAATTTAAACGCATAACTGGTTTCAATAGGATATATATTGCCCGTATTTCCGCATACAGGGCATCTCAATGTACCCTTTCTGAAATCATATATTGCTATATGCCCGCAGGCAGGGTTTCCACAGACATAGAGTATTGTCCCGTCACTCTGATCCAGCAAACGGTCTTTTATGACCATGGAAGCGCCGTGTGCGATAAGGGTATCTCTCTCCATTTCTCCGAATCTAAGTCCTCCCTGCCTGGATCTTCCCTCTGTTGGCTGTCTTGTAAGTATCTGCACTGGCCCTCTGGACCTTGCATGGAATTTGCTTGCAACCATATGGTGCAGTTTCTGGTAATATATTACACCCATGAATATGTCAACGTCAAATTTCTTTCCTGTAATTCCGTCGTACATAACCTCATTTCCGGATTCACGGAAACCGTATTTCTTGAGCTGTTCTCTGAGGCTTCTCTCTGGCTCGCCATCGAATATGGTGGAATCTATATTGTCCCCGCTCATGGTTGCAACTTTTGCCCCCATCATCTCCAGCACGTGTCCCAGTGTCATTCTTGAAGGTACTGAATGTGGATTGAACAGTAAATCAGGAATAATTCCATCCTCATTGAATGGCATATCTTCCTGTGGTACAACATGTCCTATAACTCCTTTCTGTCCATGCCTTGATGCGAATTTATCTCCGGGCTGGGGTATCCTATCGCTCCTGACCTTAACCTTGATTATCCTGCTATTGCTCTCCGACACAGTAAGAAATACATTATCAACATATCCGGATTCTGTAGGCCTGACTGTTACTGATGATTCTCTCCTTCTTAGAGGGCCGAGCTTATCCGCATTATCCTCCTCAAGGAACCTTGGCGGGGAGGTTTTTCCCACAAGTACATCAGAACCCTCAACCTTTGATTCTGGGAATATGACACCATTTTCATCAAGATTCTTGTAATAATCCTCTGCCCTTGCCCCCAGAACGTCATGGCTGGGGATTTCGAACCTGTCCTCCTGTCCGCCAGGGTATCTTCTTTCCTCTGCTGTATATGTTCTGAAGAATGAGCTTCTTCCCAGTCCTCTCTCTATGGATGCCTTATTCATGATAATTGCATCCTGCATGTTATATCCGTGGTATGATACTATGGCAACAACGAAGTTCTGGCCTGCAGGTTTTCTCCTGTATCTTATGAAATCCATAACCTTTGTTGTAACAAGCGGTATCTGGGGATAGTGAAGCAGATGCCCTCTGGTATCTGTCCTTATTCTGAAATTGGCCTGTGGAATTCCAATGGACTGTTTTATCATTGCAGAAGCAATGGTAATTCTCGGTGATGAGTTATGTTCAGGATACGGAATAAGTGATGCAACAACCCCAAGTATCATTGATGCATCTATTTCACAGTGTGTATGGTCCTTTGAAATTTGGTTGATTCCCCTGAAATGGGAATGGCATTCATCGCATTCCAGGACAACATCATCTGATCCCGGGTTTACCCATGTAACATTATTCCTGTAAAGCACCTTGCCACAATGTGGACAGTTTTCAGGGAATTCAAATGGGAATACTGAAATATAGGCGTTTTCCTCCTCTTCTGCATCCAGCCATTCTATTGCACCCTCTGAAATAAGGTCATTTACAGTGTATTCTCCCATACGGAGCTTTTCAAGCATTTCTTCATTCAGAACAGTTTTACCATCACGTACAACAAATAATGGCCGCCTCAACCGCCCACGGTCACAGTTTATTATCACTTCATTTGTGTTTGAATCAAACTTGACATTGACCTCGTTTGATAGTTTTCCAGACCTTCTCAGGTTCCTTACAGTCTCTGCAAGTATCGCAGGGTCATCGTGGTACCCTATGAAATCTCCATTGAGGTATACCCTCCCGGATGCTTCCTCCTTTGTTACATCATAAATATTCATTCCCCTAAGCTCTTCAAGGACAATATCCGGGTCAATCCCCTGTGTTACATTGATAATCAGAGATGCATTTTTCACCAGGCCACAGTTCTGGCCTTCAGGCGTCTCGTTTGGGCAAATTCTGCCCCACTGCGTTGGATGAAGGTCTCTTGCCTCAAAATGTGGCTGCGACCTTGTCAGCGGTGAAATAATCCTTCTCAGATGGCTCAGCGTTGACATATTGGAAGTTCTATCAAGAAGCTGTGAAACTCCTGTACGTCCACCTATCCAGTTTCCAGTTGCCATGGAATGCAGAATTTTCTGGGTAAGCAAATCCTGTCTAACAGCAGGTCTGAGCCTTATGCCTCTTTTCTTATTATATGTCTTTTCCAGCTGGTATTTTAAATCTTTCATCACAGACTGGAAAGCATTTCTGAAAAGTTCATCAAGAAGGTCCCCTGATAGCTTTATTCTTTTATTTGCATAATGATCCTTGTCGTCCACGTGCCTCATGCCAAGGTTAAGTTCAAGCAATGACCTTGCCATCCTTCCCAGGTATATGGCCTTCTTCAACCTGTCAGAAACCTCATCTCCAAGATGTGGGAGAAGTGCCCTGTCAAGCATCTGTGTAATTTTCTTATCCCTGAACTCCTTTGCCTGTCCTGCGGCAAATCTTTTTTCAAGATATGAAAGTGCATCCTCACTGTTATTGACGCCGTTTGGTGGCAACACTTTTGGATTTTTGGAATCCTCTATATTCGCATAAATTAAAGGGTCCATCCTCGGATCTGAAAATATGGCATCATGGACATCCACATCTTTGTCTATTCCCAGAGCCTTCATCAGTATTACCAGAGGAACAGTTCCTGCAACTGTGGGTATTGAGACATTTATGATTCCATCACTACCCTTTTCCAGGGATATGAGTGCCCTGAATCCACTTTTCTGTGAAAATATTTTTGCAACTTCAAGCCTAGAGTCATACTTCTCCTCATATTCAACAAGAATCTTATTTGGTGCCAGATCTTCAAGGGAGACAATAACCCTCTCTGAACCCCCTATAATAAAATAACCTCCAGGGTCTGTTGGATCCTCATCAACATACCTGAGCTTTTCCTCCCTGGTTTCATCAATAGGACCATTATTCTTTTCTATGTACAGGTCAAGATTCTGTTCTGAAAGTGTACATATTTTTGATCTTACCATTACGGGGATTTCCCCGATCTTTATAGTGCTGGCATCCCTCTCTATTCCGTCCTCGACTATGCGGAGCCGCAATATAATCGGGGCCATGTAATTCAGGTCCCTGAGCCTTGCCTCCTGAGGGGTGATTTGGTTTGATGCGCCGGAAGCTTCTTTGATTTCAGGTTTTTCTACCCATATTGTTGGGTCTCCTGTGGCCTTTCCATTTTCCCTATCCCTTCCAAAATATATCTTTATGTCCTTTCCCCTTGTTTTCGATGGGTCAAGCTCTATAACTCCCGGTGTTGCATCGTCAGATATTTTTGTCTCATCTACAATTTGCTGCATTATGCTGTCCGGGTTATTCCTGGAAGCATAAAAATAATTCATGGAGTCTATCTGGTAATTAACAACACTTTCTGATTTAAAAAACGCATCTAAAATAGGATTCATTTATATCACACTCTTTACAATAACTCTATAATACTCATAATACCCTGCTGTGGGGCTCTTCCGGATAATTTTAATTATTCTGCCGGGATCAAGTTTTCCATGGATTTCCTCCAAGGCCTTGATAGTTGGATCATTTATGCCGATTTTAGGCAGATCATCCTTAGTCACATTAAGCCTGCTTAAAACGCTTTCCTCCTCTTCCACTGGAACCAGATGGTGTTCTGGCACAATTTCGTGCTCTAGCACATTGAACTTGCTCATATTTTCACCTAAACGGGTCCGAGGGGGTTTGAACCCCTGACCGCCTGGTTAAAAGCCAGACGCTCTACCTAGCTGAGCTACGGACCCATAATATGTAGTCAGCTATATTTCTTTGAAAGATATAACTTTTGTTGTGTAATGATATTACTAAATAGTATTTTAAAGTTTTAGTTTTTTGAAAGTTACATTATCAATTCCCATGAAAAATTTAATATCTTTTCCAATTATATTCCATAATGAAAGTCAACATAAATGGAGAATCAAGATCAATTCTCGCAGTTTGGTATGAGGATAATCAGGTTAAACTGATTGATCAGAGAAAAATTCCGGAATCTATTGAGATATACACCGCAAAAAATAGCGATGATATTTATTATGCGATAAAAAATATGGTCGTCCGCGGTGCCCCTGCCATAGGGGTTACAGCTGCATACGGGCTTGCAATGGCATTCAAAAATAAGGAAGATATGGACAAATCTGTCAAAACTATTTCATCTTCAAGGCCCACGGCATACGATTTATTCAAGGCAATAGATTATATGAAGGCAAATAAGTTCTCGGAATCTGCGGCGAGAAGATATGCACTGGAAATAACTGAGAGGTCCAGAAAGATCGGCGAATACGGCAATAGCCTAATAAAATCCGATGACAGGATACTGACGCACTGCAATGCAGGTGCACTGGCAGTTGTTGACTGGGGGACAGCCCTGGCACCCATGAGAATTGCCCACGATTCCGGAAAGAAAATATTTGTTTATGTGGATGAAACAAGGCCGAGGTTACAGGGGGCAAAGCTCACCGCATGGGAACTTCAGCAGGAAGGAATAGATTATTCAATAATAGCCGATAATGCGGCAGGGCATTTTATGAAGCATAAGGACATTGACCTTGCTATTGTTGGTGCTGATAGGATAGCCGCCAACGGGGACTTTGCAAATAAGATAGGGACATACGAAAAAGCCGTTCTTGCAAAGGTAAATAATATACCATTTTACGTTGCCGCTCCTGGAAGCACGTTTGATTTCTCTCTGAAAAATGGAGATGGAATACCCATAGAGGAGAGAGATGAAAATGAGGTCCTCATGGTTAACAATTCAAGGCTAGGACCTGTGGAAGGACATGCTAAAAATCCAGCATTTGATGTAACGCCCCATGAATACGTTACGGCATTTATCACCGAATATGGGATATTCCGGCCTGAAGAACTTAAAAAATTGTACAATCTTATTCAGGATGACCTCTTTATGAGGTAATCATCCATTTTTCCCAGTGATTCATCCTTCTTTTCAGCAAGATTTTGGAGAAATTTTGATATATTTTCGGCGGCCTCTGATTTGCATGCCCCGCACATTCTTACACCACCGGTGCATTCCTCATACACCTTGCTGACATATTTATCATCATTGCTATGGTATTTGTAGAGTTCAAATACAGGGCATATATCTGGATTTCCTCCCAGTTTTCTCTGCTCTTCAACCGTCTGTCTTCCACCGGTTACAGCATGTTTAATCTTTCTGGTTGCATCGGCAGGAGGGTCATTAAGGCTTATCAGCGAATCAGGAACAGAGGATGACATCTTGCCTCCCTTGAGGCCTGTTTCCAGTTTCTGGAATGTGGCTGAGGGCTCGATGAATGTGCAATCATTGAACTCACTTTCCAAGTGAGCTAGAATCATATCGATTTTTATTTTTTCTTCTTCAGTTGAATTTTTTATGTAAATAGCCCTGTATTCATAGTTCGGGGTGCATTCGTAGCCGTTTGCCGAAAGTTCTTCCATGGCATTGTTAATATATCCTTCTGGATTATCTGAGCCTTTAATGAAAACTGATATTTTTCCATGGTCCGGTTTAATGCTGTAAATCCTCATCCTTTTTGCCAGGTCGCGCATCAGTCTGATATGGGGGTCCTGGTCAACTCCAACAGGTACAATTGTGGGTTTCGGCCCTCCCATATGCCTAATCTGTGTATGAAGTACATCAGCAGCCTGTATTATAGGTGAATTAACATGCAGCATGGATGACGAATCATTGAGTCCATATATTGCCTTGAGTTCATTCATATTTGTTTCATTCGAAAGAATAAAAGCCAGACTCTGCGTATCAAAATTTTCTGACTGGAAATATATTTTGCATGGCTTCAACCCCATGGATATATAATTGGCTATATACTCATTGATAGCTATTTTACGTGCTTTTTCAAAACTAATCCCTCTTGTTGCATATGATTCAAGGTCAGCTACTGCAATATACACTTCGGCCCCGAGGGACTGAAAATATATGATCTGGTCTATGGTGAGCTTATTTCCAAGGTGCATATGGCCCGATGGCATCAACCCTGTCATAGCATTAAATTCCATGCCATTTTTTATTGCATATTCCATATAATCGAGCCCGCGCTGCCCGAATATAAGTTTTCTACGGAACATAAAATAATCGAAATAGTCATCCGGTTTATCTATTCCAAATTCCCTGATCAACTTTTCATAATCGAAATACTGTGATGAACTCCAAGGATTTATCATAAACCTTCATAAAAAACCTGTTAATTAACCTTCTTTTAAATTACAAAGAAAAACAAATAATATCAAAAAACGACAGCGAAACATAGTTCCCGTCCCCTCGCGGAAGATAGTACAGTATGTAACACATCGGACTTAACCGTCGGGTTCGGAATGAGACCTGGTATTTCCCCGATGTTATGACCGTCGTCAACTCTTAATTACTAACTAATATAAAAATCTTTTTAATCTATGTACTTTATCTGATACTTATAATTAAGTAGATACTAACAATTTATATACTGATATGCAATTATTCAGCAGATGAATAGCTATAAAACCATTTCAGATACACCTTCCTCACCATTCCTAAGAAAGATCACACTCCTCTCGTCTATGGGAGTAATGATGGATGGATATACACTTACAGTATTTTCATATGCATTGCTATATCTAATAAATGTAATGTCCCTGAAAAGTTATGAAATTTCTATAATGGGAATATCATCCATAGGTGGTGTCCTCATAGGAAGTTTTATTTCGGGCTATATTGCTGATATTTATGGCAGGCGATTTATTTACATTTATGATCTTTTCATAGTATCAATATTTATTTTTTTAACCGGATTTGCAACAAATTACATAAATTTCTCCATTCTTGAACTTATAGTCGGTTTCGGTATAGGAGCAGACTATCCTGTCAGCTCCTCAATACAGGCAGAATTTTCACCTACAAAGTCACGTGGTAGGTTTATGTTTTTCAATATCTTCTCATTCTCTATTGGTTCTCTCATATTTCTGGGAATTGCTGTGCCTCTAGTACTGTTCACCGGCGTGAATGCATGGCGCTATATGTACATGGTTGGGGCAATCTTCCCTATACTGGTACTGTATTCCAGAAAAAAGATTCCAGAAAGCCCTTACTGGGTACAGCATAAATTTGGAAACGAGGCAGGAAATGCTGCAAGGATAAATTTTGAAAAGTCCACAGGGTACAGAGTAGCTGCATTGCCGGAAATAAGCCCGGGAAAGACAAGGTTGAGAGATATATTCAATGGAAAATACGGTAAATACATAATATTTATTTCCATGGCCTGGTTTTCATATGATATAGTTAGCTATGGTATATGGACATATTCTCCTTTAATATTCTCCACAGAGATTACATCCTACTACGCAGATCTTTATGTTGTATTTACAGGGATGGCAGAGTCAATTCCGGTAGTTGTAGGTTTTCTTATTGCCATATACTACGTAGATCGTATCGGAAGAAGGCTATTGCTGATTATAGGATTTCTCGGTTCTTTTATAGTTCTTGTTATATTCTTTTTTGTTAATGAGTATGCAGTTGTCGGCCTTCTAATGACATTCAGTGCCTTTGGGTTTGTCCACTTTTTCCATAATGTTGGGCCCAGTCCGATTACCTACACATATCCGGTTGAAATATTCCCCACACGTATAAGGGGTACTGCCATGGGATTCGCCACCTCTATTTCAAGATTTGGCTCAATTCTTGCAGTATTCTCATTTCCAATAATTGATTCACTGTACGGTTTAAAAACTATTATAATTTACTTTGCAGTTTTCGAGTTTATAGGGCTGGCACTGACTCTGAAATATGCACCGGAAACCCGCAACAAGGCACTGACATAAAAATATTCAATAAATAGGGCATACATTAAACCTTTAAAACTAATTGGATATCTTAAATTAAATTATTATGATTGAATAATTATATCAATTTACCAGAAAGAAGCCCAGTGAATTTCTGGAATAGACATATTTATGAAATATAGTTCAATGGTATTATAAGAGAAATAACAGGAGCACTTAAATTAAGGCTTCGACTCTTATAAAGTACTTACGGCGCATTTAAGGAAATTTAAGCCTGTGGAGATTAATGCCCGTACCTTACAAGGACTAAATACAAGTCCGTATGTTAAGGCAGGTATAGTCCATGAATCAGGAAGCCTCATTGCCTTAGCATGAGGTAGCTTACAGAAATGGGCCTACAAGTAGTGGTAGCAATGCGGTTACATCACCGTATATGTTAACAAATTTTGCGTCCTTCCTGACTTTTTTCCATGTAATAGCCTCCTCAAGTTTTGCACCTGATAATGATCCATCATATTCCTGTGCAGTTGTGACATAAACAGCCTCATTCAATCCATCACGGAACTGATTCCACCAGATGGTGTGATGCTTTGATATCCCGCCACCGATCATTAAAGCCCCTGTCTTTTTTGCATCAAATACTATATCTGATAATCTATGCTCATCCTCAAGAATATTTATACGGAAATCATGGTGCATTTCATAAAATGACCAGAGCTGTGATCCGAATGACCCATCTGTAATTCCGGGAACAAAAACCGGTATATTGTTTTTGGCAGCATTATACAGAATTGAATTTTCACTGTTAAGCTTTAATCCAATTTCATGGATTAAATCCACAGGTGCCCATTCCTTTTTCTTATTGTAGAGGCTCTCTATCATGGGCATAAGCTTGTCTTCTATTATAATCCCATAGCTTTCATCCGGAACAAAGACATTCCCTAGCCTGTTGATGTTCATATCCTTTAATTTCTCATCGCCAAAATTAAATGTTCCGGCATAGTAATCTGTGTATGTTCTGGCTATATCGTGGTCAAGCGTCCCGTTTGTGGTAATGATAACATCAACCAGTTTATTTTTTACTAGCTGGTTAATTATGCCCCTGGTTCCTGTAGATATAATATCAGCCGGGAATGAAAGAAAGGTTGTTTCATCGGAATTAAACTCTTCCTTGAGTATCTGGTACCCTTCATAAATTTTTTTAGATGTAAATCCCCCACTGGTCCCGAACATTTCTATTAAATTTGCAAGTGTTGTGTCCTTTGCAATTTTTGTATCTTTTACAGGGTTTTTTAGTAACTCTTCTCTTTTAATTTCCATGCAACATAATATTATTTTTATAATTCAATGTATCGGTTAACAGGGATTTTATATTGCCTGCAAAAAGTTGAAATTCCATACATGTATACGCGCCTATGGATACAGAGGCTCTTCTGGATTTCATAGTTAGTGCAAAGAAGCACACATATGCATCCGGCAGTAAAGGCATGGAATCGTCTATTCCTGGATCCCGGGAATTTAATTTCAGGGAGGGAATTATGGAATACAGGGACATATACTTTGGAATGTCATCGTTCAATGGCATAGAAACAGTGTACAGTAATGGTGTACCTGTCTGGGGTATGGTGTATTCCGGTGGCGTTACGGACGAGAGTGTGGATACAGATGAAATTTATAAGTTTTTAAAGCATTGCCTGTGTCTTATTTCCAAGGAGGCGCCATTCAGAGGGCCTAAGTCATACTCAGATGGTATTTATCTCTACGATAATGATTTCTCAGGTGATATTTTCTACTTTATGGGATATGAAAAAATAGACGAGGGAGAAAACACACTCTATGAACTCCATTACTCTGGTGGTAACATAATATAAATATGAATTTCATACCATCGTTGATATATTATACTTTATACCTTTAAGTTTAAAACTATAAATGCTTGAATGTGACATCCTTATTTTTCCTATCTTTGAAAAGAATACATGTGTATTATCCAGTACCTTAACCCCGAACTGTGTGTATGTTATTGAACGGTACTGATTCTTAGATTTGAATCTGGGAAATCCTGCCTTTATCTTTTTTCATTGTATGGAATAAATCTGTATAGGCATTCTCTCCTGATTGCCAGAAATTTATCCACATCATAAATTCAGTAGCTTTCTTTCTGGTAGATTGACTTGAAAAATTGTTTTGAATTTAAAGGGCCGGGACCGGGAATCGAACCCGGGTCCGGGGATCCACAGTCCCCAAGGATGTCCATTACCCCACCCCGGCCATGAGAGCCTATAGGTATCATAAATACATATAATATTTTTTTTAATTTTTTATTCCATATATTAGAACGGATTCAATTTCTCTGTACCGGTATTTATGATGAGGATATATCATTGGTACCCTTATGAATATTCTGGTTTTTCTAATTATATTCAGATATTTTGAATACAGCCCACTTATGAATTCATAGCTTGATATGTTATGTATGCTGTATATGTTTGTGCCTATCTCAACTGCCTTTTTTATGAACGGCAAATCATCATGCTTTATCACAGATCCAAATGGTGGATTCATTATCACTGTATCATAACTGCCTGTTAATGCGGATACTCCTGTTTTAATGAAAGTGCATTTGCACTGCAATTTGCCACAGTTGTGTTCTGCCAGTTGGATCATCTTCTCATCCACGTCAATACCCGTGCATGTGGCGGCTCCAATGTAACCTGCTCCTATTGCAAAAATGCCACTGCCTGTTCCGAGATCTATAACATTTTTCCCATCTATGTTACCATCCAGATATGCTTCCATCAGTATGGTTGCAGCCGTTCCTGCATCAGTCGGATACTGTTCCAAACTGATATTATAAAATTCCGGTAACTCTAACTGTGATAAAAAAAGTTCAATAGACTTTTTATTTACTTTACTTCTGTGTGGTTCCAACTGCCATCTCCAGAATATTCATTGCCATTCTCTTTGCAACAAGTGCCTCGTTTCCCCTTTCAATGAGGATTTTTTCTATTTTTCTTACAGCCCTCTGTCTCTTCCAGGTGCCATTTTCATGAACTGCCAGAACAATATATTCGGCAATTTCCCTGTCAACATTGATTCCGAACCTTTCCCTGATTTTTATCTGCCATACCGGTACAAGCACATCCGGTATATCACGTAATGTGTTGTTTCTAGTTCTTTCTATGATTTTATTAATATTTGTGTGGTCAGACATCAGGCTTCCATTAAATACTATAATATAAACCTTTCAGTATAATTCATCTGTAACCGATTTATTGAAACAGACAATTCTTTAAAATTACGGCCTATGAAACAATACATACTATAGCATGGCCCTGCAAATATGGGAATAATTAATAGAAAATAGACCTTAAATTAAAATAACGCCAATATATTTATTTAAGATTACTATAAAGATGTAGATTCTATGCCGGGTAAATTAGCGATTTATATTGAATACTCTAAACCCAGGGTCTGGTGGCTTCTGGTATTCATCGGGTTCGGGGGCGCTGTCCTGGCAGTTACCAAATTCTCTCTTACGATTATATTATTGATACTTGCTGCAGTTATATCTGTAACTCTGGGTTCCATGGGGGCAGAGGGACTTACAAATTATATAGACCTTGACATGGATTCCACAATGGAAAGGACAAAAAAACGCCCACTTCCCAGTGGTCAGATATCCAAGAAACAGGCCTTGATTTTTGGATATTCCCTGGCAATTCTATCGGTGATAATTTTACTTGCTATAAGGCGGTTTATTGCAGCATTATTCATGTCTGCAGGTATATTCGACAATGTTTTCATTTACAGCTATATGTTAAAGAAAGTATCACCCTACAGCATAATTTACGGTGGCTTTTCAGGGGCATTTCCAGTCCTGATAGGCTGGTATACCGTAACATCCGCTTTTTCATGGCTTCCATGGATTTTATTTCTTCTTGTAATGTTCTGGATACCTGTGCACGTGTGGAGCCTTGCTTACCGTTACAGGGATGATTATAAAAAAGCAAATGTCCCTATGTTTCCGGTGGTCCATTCTGATCGTGCCACTGCCATAGCAATTTCTATGTCATCTCTCTTTTTGATAGTGTTTTCCCTGACACCATACTTTATCCGGATATACAGTATAGTTTACCTCATCCCGGTGGCCATACTCTCAGTCCCCATAGTTGTATTTTCATATAGATTCATAAAAAATCCCAATCGTAAAACATCGTTCAGCCTGTTTGTATATACTGCACCTTACCTTACGTTTGTTTTTATTCTGGTTATAGTCCTGAACCTACTGCAGGTCTTCAATATTTTTCATTGAATACAAGAAAGATGTGCCTATCAAAAAATTAATAATAAATGAATTACTTAATATAAGGGTATAAAGATTGCCTGTTATTATATAGAATCTGTATAGTTTCAGGCTTTTAAAGAGGTAATTGAATGGATCAGTTAAAAGATATAGTATTCCCTGGGGATATAATTGCCAAGGAGGAAGAGTACGTTTCTGGAAAAAACACACAGGATGTGGATGGGGATGTAATATCTACAGCATTCGGTAAGGTAGCCAGGGACGATAAAGCTTTGGTGATATCAGTAAATACGACCAGGCAGTCAGTGCCAGTGAAGAAATACGACATTGTATACGGTAAGGTAATAAAATTGCTGAATAAAGAGGCAATCGTGCTTGTTTCCGGATTCGTACGTGATGGACAGTTAATTCCTGCAAATACAGAAACGAGAATCAGACTGCCCATTCCCAACAAGACCATGTATTCACATATACTAACCCTCGGGGATCTTGTAAGGGCAAGAATTATAAGCACAAGGCCAAGCTATTCAACAATATTTGATAATGGACTGGGTGTACTTAAAAGCAGATGCACTATATGCAGAAATGAACTCACGCTGGAAAATGGAAAGCTGATGTGCAGAAACTGTGGAAGAATTGAGCAGAGGAAACTTGCGCCAGATTATGGCAATATAAATATATTAGGTGATAATCATGAAAGAAGCTGATAAAGTAAAGGACGTCCAGGAGCTGAACAAGGAAGTTAAGGACATGAGAAAGGAAATTGATAGTATGAAAGAGCTTTTGGGCGGTTTAATAAAGGTCATGATGGAGCATGACGATCAGTTCAACGGAGAAGACGAATATAATTAGGTGAATAAAATGGCCACATTACCAATGAAAATGCTTGAGGAAAATTTGAACAAGAAGGTTACGCTACTATTAAAGGACAACAGGTCTCTTGAGGGGATACTTTCAGGTTATGACGAATATATGAATATGACTCTTGACGACGCAGAGGAGAGCGGGGAAGTCCAGAGAAAAATCGGAAAGGTCATAATTCGTGGAAGCAATGTCGTTAGAATTACAACAAAATAATTTTTTATAATACACATACTTTAAATTTTTTATCAATATAGTAAAAATCTTAAATTACACATGCAAAAATTAGCAGGATATATTTATGCATCAATCTTTGGCAAGGATAATATAATATTCTTTAATAGGGATATATGCCTGAAAAGATAAAGGACAAGCAGTATGTAATGGGCTTCTCATGGGCAGGTTACCGAAACGGCAGAAAGTTTCCATTCCTGATAAATACGTTTTCAGATGATTATATAAATAAAAATGATACCATAGAAATACTGGGCGAAGAGTTCAAAAAGAAGATATACTATCCATCATTTCTCAGTGGTGAAAAGGTCATAGAGGGAAGCAATATTGTAATCATATTCAATGGGCTGGAATTGATCCAGCGGCCAGGCAAACTGGTGAGCTTCCTTGTTGAGTTAAGAAGGAAATATGGTTATACAAAATTATTTTACCTTCAGGGCATATCTGATCCCTATATCATGCCAGTGCTGAGTTATCTCGGGGTTAACATATTTGATGACCTCTATATAAGAAGAGAAAGCATGGAAAGGATAAAATACACTGCGGCGGGAAAGTCAAGGGTTGAGTATAACCCACTGGAAGAAAACATAAAATTTGCTGAATCCATGCTGGAGTCAATATTCGACTCCATAAAGAACAATACACTGAGGGAAATAGCTGAAAAAATTGGCATATCAGGTAAGGCCCTTGAAATGTTGCGGATAGCCGATACAGAGTATTACGGCGAGTTTGCCTCAGTATTTCCTTCCAGGACACCATATATACAGGCAAATTCACTGGAATCTCTTAACAGGCCGGATATAGCTGAATACCGGAAAAAAATTCTCGATTATGAAAAACCAGATCATAGAAATATTGCTTTGCTGCTTCCCTGTTCCGCAAAAAAACCATACTCAGAATCAAAAACACACAAAAAAATACTTGGATCAATCTGGCAGTACAGGAAATATATCCATGAACTGATAGTAACATCGCCTGTAGGGCTTGTTCCACGTGAACTTGAAAGTGGTTACCCCGCAAGATTTTATGATATTCCTGTTATCGGCACATGGTATGAAGATGAAAAACTCATGATGAAAAACCTGATAAAAGGATATCTGTCGAAAAATCGTTATACAGATATAATAGCATACATTCCGGATGACCTTGATTTCATAAGGGAATCCATACCATCCAGCTCAACTGTCATAGAGGGCAGGGTTACCGATGAGAAAAATTTATCTATTCTCCAGAACGCACTCAGAGAAAAGATTAACCCAGAAAGTGAATACGGGAAGAAACTGGATGATTATAAGGCACTGCTCAGGTTTCAGTTCGGTGGCTGGATTATGCCTTACCTTGAAGATATTAAACTCATAAATAGTTTCCATCAGGATATGCTGGTTAGGGGCAATAACATACTTTTTGTTTACAACGATTCCATTGGCCGTTTTTCTATAACACCGGCATCAGGAAAATTCTTTCTTGAAAATAATAAATTCAATGTTTCCATAGATAATTTCAGGCCAACTGCAACTGTATATGCCATGGGAATACTGGATGCCACACCAGACATACATGCATTCGATGAGGTAATAATGACGCATAATAATGAACTGCGGGGCACCGGAACTGCCCTGATTCCTTCCCGTGCAATGATTGATATGGATTCAGGTGCTGCAATCAAAGTTCGTGCCGGATTGAAGAATTAATTCAAGAATAAGATTCTAAATAATTATTAACATTATTCTAATTACCAGCAATGAGCATTCTTATTAAAAATGGAACTATTATAACCGAAAACGACAGCAGGGAAATAGTCCGTGCAAATATCCTGGTTGATAACAATAAGATAGTTTATATAGGCAGGGAAGAGCCGGAACATGATAGTGAAATAAATGCAGATGGAAAATTCATACTTCCCGGATTTATAAATACACATACACACATAGGCATGAGTGGTTTCAAGGGGCTTCTGGACGACATTGTGCTTTCTGAATTCCTGGATAAAACATCAAAACTGGATGCCGATAGAACAGAGGAGGGAATATATAACTCCAGCCTTCTGGGCATTAAGGAGATGCTCAATTCAGGAATAACCTCCTTTGTAGACCTTTATTATTCAGAAGATGTGATTGAAAGGGCAGTTGAAAAAACTGGCATTCGGGGTTTTCTCGCATGGGCAACACTGGATCAGCAATTCACAACACAGAAAGGAGACCCTGTAAAAAATGCAGAGGCATTTATAAGGAAAAGTCATCCAGGCAATGTAACACCGCTTGCAGGAATACAGGGAATTTATGTGTCATCTGATGAGAACTATTATCGTGTAAGGGATCTTTCAGAAAAGTACAATGTCATGATACATACACATCTTTCAGAGACCCGAAAGGAGGTTTATGATTTCGTGAAAATTCATAATGAAAGGCCAGTTGAGCATCTTGCATCAATAGGTTTCCTTTCAGATAAATTGCTGGCAGCGCACTGTGTATGGATTACACTGAATGAAATCAAACTTCTTGCCAAAAACGGCACCGCAGTATCCTGGAATGCAATAAGCAATGCTAAGCTGGCATCGGGAGGGATAGCGCCCATTCCTGAGCTACTGGCAAACAATGTGAATGTGTCGCTGGGTACAGACAGTTCTGGAAGCAACAACTCACTGAATATGTTCGAGGAGATGAAATATTCAGCTATTTCTATAAATAATGATAGGTGGTCGGCAGATACTGTCAAATCGCAACAGATACTGGATATGGCAACGAGGAATGCAGGAATTGCCCTGAGGGCACCTATTGGAATAATAAAGGAAGGCTATTTTGCAGATCTGGTGATAATAAACCCCAACAGATACAATACAATTCCCTCCAGTGAAAAAAACATTGTCAACAATATTGTATTTTCTTCAAATTCAGAAAATGTGGAGTTGGTTATGGTTGACGGAAAAATTGTACTTAATAAAAATAATAATGATAGCGCAGATGGAATTGATTACTCCAAACTAAACTATTTATAAATCAATTAAATAGTTTCCTATGTTTGAATCCATGAAAAGCGGATGGCATCTTGCCGGGCAGGTAAGAAAGAGTATTTCTGGAAATAAAAAACTGTATATTTACCCTGTACTCTCCGGGATTGTAAGCGTTATAATATTCGCCTTAACATTTTTTATTCTGATTTTAGAAATTCCAATATCTGGATACACATATTATTACTACATAGCCGGGATTTTTGTTGCATATGTACTTGTATATTTCTTTGCAACCTTAATTATTATGGCAATGATGATATCGTACAGGTCCGTCGAAACAAATAATCCTGTAACGTTGATAGAAGCATTTTCATCAACAAAAAAATACACAGTAAAGGCATTTCAATGGGCTATACTCTACAGTGTACTTCTTATGATTCTCCGTGCCGTAGAATCAAGAGTACGAGGCATAGGTGGCATAATTATAGCATCAATAGGATCATTTGCAATAACGGTTGCAACATTTTTTGTTGTTCCTGTCATACTGGATTACAATACAGGGCCAATCAAGGCAATTAAAATGAGCGTTGATACCATAAAATCACACTTCGGGAATACCTTTGGTGGGGTCATATATATTGATCTGTATACACTCATATTTACAGGAGGGGGATTTCTGCTGTTGATAGTTTCAGCAATACTTTTTGGTTCAGGAATACCGCTTATTGTAATTGCAGTAACCGCAGTTATTGCAGTGATAATGATAGTTCTGGGGCTTATACTAAACTTTACGTATATGAATATCTTTAAACTTATACTCTTTGATTATGTTAATGGAAAAGGCCTTCCCGATGGAATTGATGAGAACCTGCTAAATCTATCAATCAGGCACAGGATTAATGGCTCCATGGGCAATGGACCATTTTGATCCGTTTCACTTTCCCGCTACATATTCCAACTGATATAAAAATATATAAAGGCTTAAAATATTAACCAGAGGATTAGTTATGAGCTGGACAGAAGCCGAAGTTAGAGAATTAAAGGTAGGAAGATACATGTTAATCGATGATTCACCATGCAAAATAGTTGATATTACAATGTCAAAACCAGGCAAGCACGGTGAAGCCAAGGGGCGAATTGTCGCTATTGGTGTATTTGACAGTCAGAAACATAGTGTGGTTTACCCTGTAAAACACAAGGTAAAGGTGCCTATAATTGTAAAGAAAAATGCGCAGATACTTTCAATAGCAAACAATGAGGCGCAGTTGATGGATTCAGAGAGTTTTGAAACTTTTATACTGCCTATAGAGCCAGAGGATCAGGACAGATTAAAAGCAGGCATGGAGGTGCCGTATTGGGAAGCTATGGGAAAAAGGAAGATAATGCTGCAGAATTAATGTCGCATTTCTCCAACTTAAAAATAGCTGATGCACTGTCAGATTACGGTGATGCCGACTATGTAATTTTCGGTGTTCCATTTGACAATACCTCAAGCTTTAGAAGGGGGTCCAGATACGCACCCAATTCCATAAGATTCGCATACGATAATCTGGAATCCTATGAAGTAAATTATGGCATCAATCTTCTCGATGTAAATATCTGCGACCTTGGGGACCTTCCAGTGTATGAGGATGTTGATTATATTCTAAGTGAGGTTGAAACCGTTACAGGAACCATACTGCATGATAAAAAAATACCCATAATGCTTGGCGGGGAGCATTCACTTACTGTAGGGGCATTGAGAAACTTCAAGGATATAACAATGGTAATCATAGATGCCCACTCAGATTTCCGCGATTCATACATGGACAATAAATACAATCATGCCTGTGTCACTAGAAGGGCACTGGAACTCCTTGGCGAAAATAAAATAATATCTGTTGGCACCAGATCAACATCATATGAAGAAATATCATCTGGAGAATATGAAAAAGTAAGGTTTATCTCTGCTAACGAGGTACGTGCCTCCGGCATAGAAAATGTCATTGGGGAAATTATGGAAAAAACATCAGGAAGGGTTTATTTTTCAATAGATATGGATGGATTCGACCCTGCATATGCACCCGGTGTTGGAACTCCTGAACCATACGGCCTTACGTCATATGATGTTCGCAGCATACTCACTGCAATATCAGATAGGGTGGTGGGATTTGATATAAATGAAATGACTCCTCTCTATGATAACGGAAATACATCAATGCTGGCCGCCAAATTAATACAGGATTTTATTGCCAGCCGTGAAAAAGCCCTCAGAAAATAAAAATTTTAGCCATATAAATAACCTAAATTTTTATACAAATTACGTTTTCAGGCAACTGGAACAATCTATCGATTACCTCTTATAAATTCTTAAGGATGATTGCATTTTCAATAAATACTGTACCACTGTTATTATGAAGTATAATTTATGTTTTATAATATGTTCCGGATTTTTGTATTATCAAGTTCATAACTGGCATAATTTCTCAAATAAAATTTATTGGTTAAAAATAAAATATAGAATTTATGCAATTAATGCTTTATAGGCCCATCTTGGAAGTTATTTCCTTGCCCTTCGTTATTACAACTTTGCATGGTGTGGGTAATTTAATTGATGCTTTTTTCAAAGCTTCTTTCAATGCCTTTGCATTTGCACGATCGACCTTTCCCACCATTATGATTTCTCCCGGGTGAACTCTTGCAGCGGTTCCCACAGGTCTTCCGAAGGCCATCCTCATACCACTTGATATCCTATCTGCACCTGCTCCTGTTGCCATTTTGTGTTCACGTATTACCTGATGGGGGTATGGCCTGATGTGTAGGAAGTAATTTCCAGCACCTATGTTTTCCAGAAGTTTCCTGTTTATTGAAATCCTGGACGCCTCAAGCGCTGTATGCCTTATCTGGCATGCTTCCTCTGCTATTAATTGCATTTCGATCTCGAAATCTCTTTTCTGGTTACCCTGTACAAAGGTTGTTATTTTCGGATATGGTACACCGCCCATAAACTCCTTTCTGGTGTAAGCAGGACCTGAAATTTTTGAATACATTCGTGCTGGTTTAGTTACCATAATAATCTATTCATAAATTCATGCGCATATAAAAACATTTATAATTTTATGATAATTAATTATTTCATGTAATGTTAATTTTTATACCGTCAATATTTTTTATATAGAAGGAGGCATAATTATTCAGTTCTATAAATTCAGGCTTTGGATCAGCATACTGCCATAGGGCATCTTCTATTATTATATTGTTTATCTTCAGAGAATAATATGATGCCCTTCCCTTATAATGACAGACTGTTTTTGTTTCCGCCCTGATGAGTTCAGCCCTGATATCTTCCAATGGTATATAGTATGCTTTGTCATATCCGTCCTCCTTTAATTCCAGTGCATTCCTGGATTCTGCCAGAGTACTCCCATCCAGTGTTACCTTTATAACGCCTTTCAATGGCGATACCTTAATGTGGTGGCCGTGATTTTCATAATCTATCTCATTCATTATAATATTATAATTAGTGAGCCTATAAATAAATTTTTGTTCTATATATTTTAAAATAATAAAAATAATTTAATCTATAGAACTTTCAGCAATTTCTTCTACGGTTGTTGACCCTGCTTTCTTTACTGTCTCTGGATTCTTTATCCAGGTAAATAATGTGATTATAAACACAACAGCTATAATAACTATTGCCATTATGGATGCGGCGTTATAGGGATACGCGGGCAGCGGGAAAAAGTTTGAGGCAAGAACTGCGAGAAGTGCGCCTATGGATATAACCGGTATTATTAGATACCCGAGAAGAGTTCCAGCCTTCATTTTCCCCTCACGGAATGTTGATATTATTAGGCTTCCTGAAGATATTGATCTTATAAGGAAGGAGAAGAACGCATCAGCAAAAAGAAGGACGTAGCCACCGTCTATTGGCCCAAAAATAATTCCAAACGTTATACTTAGGAACAGGGATATTGCAAGAATAAAATATGTTGTATTTCTGGGAGTTCCATTGCTGTCTGTCCTGGAAAATGCTTTTGGAAATATTATGCTGTCCCTAGAAAAGGCGTAAAATATACGGGTCATTGAGGTTCCCATTGATATATTGTTTCCCATGAAGCTGTTAACCGTGAAAATAAAGAGCAGTATAAACATCACCGGGCTTATTTCCCTGAATAATACAAGGCCATTATCCACGGAGTTGCCGAATGACAGCATCCTGGATGGGCCCCATGCAACAGTCATGGCATATGACAGGAATACTATTGTGACTCCTATGATCATTGAGGAAATTAAAAGAGATTTTGGCACAGTTTTCTTCGGGATATGTGCCTCCTCTGAGATAGCAGTAAGTGCAATGGAGAGCCCTATGAATGTTACCACAGAGAGGGTAAGGGAATGGAAAAATCCAGTAATCCCGCCACTTGCGATAAATGGTGAAAATACATCCAGCGTATTGTTCTTTCCGGCAAGTATTACAAGACCTATACCTCCAGCAATAAGAATGGCGAATTCCGCTATCCCGGTTATTATCTGGTATGTTGTCGAGAACTTTATTCCCCTGTAAAGTATGTAGAATGTTATAAAATTCAGTGCAATAACTATGGGAATCCAGTATCCCTTTGTAATTATCCCACTGTCAAATATGTCAAAAAATCCAGCAAGCCCCAGCATTCCGAACCCTGCAAAGGCAAACATGGTACCGAAGAATAAATTCCAGCCCTCAAATGTTGCCATGAAACCGCCTATACTCTTTCCTACATAAGTAAAATCACTTCCTGCAGATACATATTTTTTCGAAAATCTGTATGATGTATTCAGGATTGCCAGATATATAAGAAATCCAATGAGTATTGAAAGTGGGGTGGCACCAAGTGCGACAAGTGCAATTCCGCCAAGAAGGTAAGCAATATCAGCTGCAGGGGCGGTCATCCCCCATCCCTGCCATATCAATCTATTTGTTCCCAGAATGTTTTTCC
>JAJZXS010000006.1 GCA_021806295.1 Thermoplasmata archaeon | reverse complement strand
GACCACGGGATAAGCAGTTCTGGATTCATAAGTCTAAACCAGTAGTTTTCCCGTATATTTTCCACCATATATCTTGTTCTGTAGGCAAGTATAAATTCATCGAATACAGATTTATAAAATCTGTATGGCTCGTAAATAACTGGCTGAACATAACTAAAATTAAGATGCTGGAAATACCTCCTTGCAATCTCTATATGAGCCTGTATCCTGGAATATCCCGGAAAGTAAGAATCGTTGTATATCCTGAGATGCAGTTCCCACGGTGCCTTTATTATTTTTGAAATTCCGTAATCCTCTCCGTGATCAAAGCTCGGAGTGGCATTTGCAAAGCCTCTATGGGTTTTAAGAAACTGGATAATCATATCTGATTTACTTTCAGGTATAAGCAATGAAAATGATTCCTCATCCTTTACCGTATTTCTATCTATATATATACTTCTGTTATCCTTCAACTCGATATTTTTCGGAAACAGTATATACGACATTGCTAGGGTTATGACATTATATAATTAAATTTTTTCTAATTTTGAAATTAACCACTGTAATAATTTCATCGGGTATGTTTATTAACGCATTTGATAAAGCCGCCGGAGAATAGGTAATAATAATGGTATGCGTTAAAATCAATGGCACTTAGGTCCTGATATTGAGAGTTCTTTCGTATTATTACAGGGCATTTCCTACTTTAGACTAAAACCACATGGGAAAAATCAAAGGATATATTTAATAATATTTTGCCATTTACAGCACATGGATCTTGAAGCTTATAAAGAAGAGGGTATCAAAGCCAGAAAAAATATAGATAACATCCAGATTAAGAGGATAGCCGATAACATTGTCAGAACATTCAAAAATGGAGGAAAACTGGTAGTTTTCGGCAACGGTGGATCCGCAGCAGATGCCCAGCACTTTGTCGCTGAGCTTACAGGGCATTTCACAAAGGAAAGGATACCGCTTCCAGCAATTGCACTTACAACAAACACATCTGCACTTACCGCTATTGGCAATGATTACTCTTACAGTGATATATTTTCAAGGCAGGTCAGGGCTCTTTGCACAGGATCTGATTATGTTGTAGGAATAAGTACATCCGGAAATTCAGAAAATGTACTCAGGGCAATAGAACAGGCGAATAAAATTGGGGCATACACATTGGGATTCACCGGAAAAACTGGAGGAAAACTCACAGGAATATGCCGGGAGGTTTTTCATGCGGATACAGACACCACATCCATCATACAGGAGGTTCATATAACCGCAATACATATGATATGTGCCTTAATTGATCAGAATTATTGAGCAAGGATAATTTTTTATAAATATTTAAATTACCCTCACAATGATTATAACTAAAACTCCACTGAGAATCGGCCTTGTAGGAGGAAGTACCGATATCCCTGAATATTACCGTAAATACGGCGGATTGCTGGTTTCTGCTGCCATAAATAAGTACATATATATTATTGTCAATAAAAAATTCGATCATAAAATCAGGGTGTCATATTCGAAAACGGAGATAGTAGATACTGTTGAAGAAATCAGGCACCCCAGTGTTAGGGAGGCCATGAAGCTTCTTGACATTGACGGTGGAATCGAAATACTCAGTGTCTCAGATATACCATCAACAGGTACCGGATTGGGTTCAAGTTCCACTTTCCTCGTGGGGCTTCTGAACGCCTTGCATGCATATAAATCTGAATTTGCCAGTAGAGAAAGGCTTGCAGAGGAGGCTATTGAAATTGAAAGGAATATACTCCGGGAACCGGGAGGAATGCAGGACCAGTACATGGCTTCATTCGGAGGAATAAATATGCTTAAATTCAATGAAAATGATTCAGTTTATGTCAATCCGGTTACACTTGATCATGATAAACTGGAAAAATTGAGGGACAATATGGCCTTGCTTTATACTGGAATAGACCATAATTCTGGAGAGATTCATCATAATATAAGGAAGGAAATATCTTCACACCTTGATGAATATGAAAAAATGAAGGGGTATTCACAGGAATTTTATCATTATTTATACAACATGGATATTAAAAAATTAGGTACAATTCTTGACCAGAACTGGCATTGTAAAAAATCACTTTATGAGAAGATATCCACGCCAGGCATAGATGATTATTACGCCAGAGCTCTGGAACTTGGAGCTTACGGTGGCAATCTTATAGGCGCTGGTGGAGGTGGATTCCTTGTATTCATTGTGGATAGCTGGAACAGGAAAAAACTGGATGACCTCGGTCTGAGAAACATTGACTTTGACTTTGACTTTGAGGGATCTAGAATTATTTACTTTTCAGAATAAAATTTAAGTGCTAGAGAGACCACCAGAAAAATTTAGATGAAAATCTCCAAGTTTCCTTCTAGATATGGTAATGCTTTCCCGTTAGAGTAAAATATAATAAAAGTATAGAACTGCCATGTATGAAGAATATATAATGGACCAGATTTTTGATTTTTTCCAGTATCCAGAAAGTTATGACAGGGCAATGATTAATGCATCACTTCAAAAGATCAGCTGCAATAATGGTTTCATATCATATAAGAATAAAAAATTAGAGGCTGAATTAAAGTGTTCCCGTGAAAATGCACTGGGATTCTTTCTTGCCAACCTGCCTGCATTGATTGTTAAGGAGGATAATTTTACGGGCATGCTACCACAGAAGCTGGAAAAGCTAAGAAAAGATACACTGGAACTTATCAGTCTTGGAAAGTTCAACGAACTCGCCACCCTTGACCTTTATCTCCTTCTTGAAATGGCAATGCGCTGTGCCTATTCAAAATGGCTTGGAAACAGGATTGTCATATCCAGATATGGAAGTGAGGACATAGTGCTGGAAAATTACGATTACAGGAGGCTTAAACTGTATATTAGGCTGAATGGCCTTGGAAGAAACGATATTTTTGTAAACGGTGAGCCATTTCCGGGATCTGAAAACTCACTGCTCCGCTGGGCAACAAAATTTCTGGACAGGCCGTCCGGCCTCATGTTCAGGCTTTCACTGAATATCAGGAATCTTCTGGCACATGGGGAAAATGAGTGGAATCTTTACCCTGTGGCTGAAAGTGTCAGAGTAGCGGCTGCTGCAGCTGGAAAGCTACTGTCAGAAATACATGCAGGTAAAATGCCAGGCAAGGTAATTAAACAGGAAAAGTATCATAATTCAGTGCAGAGAAGATATCCAATGAACAGGAACAGGCAGAAACCCAGATAACTTACTGCTTGGCGCTGATCCTGAAATTTAGCTTTCTATAATCCATGAATATTCTTATGTGGTCTATATTGTCAATATTTATGGAACAGATCCTGGTACTTAGCCTGAACATGGTAAGTTTTTCATTCTGAATCACCAGCATATTTATCCTGTAATAGATGGAATCGTTGATATTAATATCATAAAAACCTTTTAAAACATATATTTCGTTGATATTATTTATAAATTTTGAATAGATAAATTCATCAACAGTCTGCTGGATATTAAACATAAAAAAAAGAGTATAGACTGGTTTATAAATATTTGTTTAATTGATTTATTTAATGTTTTTAAGCTGATATTTAAGGCCGTTAAGAAAATTTTCGAATATATCTGTTGCAGTAACTATTCCAACGCCACCGGGAACGGGAGTAATATTCTTCACTGTGCCCTCCAGAGAGGGAAAATCAGCATCACCGTATATTTTTTCACCGGAATAATTGATACCCACATCTATAACCGATGATTCTTCTGTAACATAACTACTATCAAGAAATCCAGAAATACCTACAGCTACTATAATCACATCATTTTCCCTGCAAACTGCCCTAAGATCAGATGTTTTGCTGTGGCATACCGTAACTGTATAATCCCTATTGAGAAGAAGCATGGCAAGAGGCCGTCCCACAACAGGAGATCTGTTTATTATGCATGCATTTTTTCCCTCCACCTTATAATATTCAAGTATATCAACCACGGCCCTGGCAGTAGCAGGTGCTATCATTTCGTTTTTCATTGCCAGATTTCCCTGGTTATACGCCGTCATTCCATCAGAGTCCTTGTAAAAACTTATATTATTCACAGCATCATAAAAATTCATTCCCTCAGGTAATGGCGATTCAATCATAATGCCATTTATATCATTCCTGGCATTAATAGATTTTACATGATCTACAAAAGCAGACTGGTTTATTGTATCAAATTTTTCAAGCTCTACATCAATGCCAAGTTTTCTTCCCCTTTTTATCTTTGAATTGGCATAAATAGTACTTGCAGAGTCATTCCCTACCTGAAGAAGCCGCAACACAGGATTGATCTTATATCTATCTTTTATCGTGTCAATTTCTGATTTGATTCCTGACATCTTTTCCTTTGCAACATTTTTCCCATCAAGCAACATATTCAACACTTACACGTTATTATATTATAAGAGATTATTGTTTCTCTTACAGTTATAGAGGATACGTTATAAAAAATAGCCTCCCTATTATACCGTTATCCAATCATCGTTCGTGAAATATTATGCATTACCATGAAGGTGCTTCCTGCAGTCGCTGGAATTCATAGTAATTGCCTGATCTGGATTGTACAGATAATTATTCTTCATAGAATACCATAAGGCACCCCCACTCACGGCAAACGGAGTATTCACAGGCATAATCCCCTGACAGAAATATATAATGAGGTTAATATATCCCAACCGAAGGTTACACCACATTTCTTTTTAAACATCTTAATATATGGAGAAAGAATTAATAAAAGATACATATGGACGCAAACAAAAAATTACAGGAAGTTAATAGGGTTATAATGGAAGCAGATAAGGATAACAAAGATTTCACCAGCTCCTTTATGAATTTCATGGGGGCAACAATGAAAGGTGGCTCTCTGGATACAAAAACAAAGGAGCTGCTGGCACTTGCACTGGGAATAGCTGCAAGGTGCGAGTGGTGTATTTCATATCATGTGCATGAAGCGTTCAATGCAGGAGCAACCAGGAAGGAGTTAATGGAAGTGGGTTATGTCACAGTGTTGATGTATGGCTCTCAGGCCCTAATGGAAATGAATAGTTTAATTGATGCGATAAACCAGTTTGAAAAGCAATGAATATAGTTAAGTTTCTGGAGAGGGTTTACCGATCCCGGGAATTCTATGAGTACGTTAACGGCGAGATTAACAACATTGCTGACATGATAAGGAATGGGTATGGACCAGAAAAAATTAATAAAACAGGAAATCCAGATTTTAAATTTTTATTCGAGTTTGCCAGGTCCAGAATAAGGGTATCCAGGAAATTTTCACATGCCGAAAACCTGTTTCTTGACCATTACTCATCCATGTATTCCACGCCGGAGATTGTGGGAAAATACAGGTCAGATAGGTTAAGGGGAAACAGCATAATAGATGCTGGAAGCGGTGCTGGAATGCAGGATATAATGTTCTCATCTCATTCTAAAATTACTGGCGTAGAAATGGACAGGAATAGATATTTCATGTCCATGCTTAACAGGATTCCCTATGATTCCAGTGCGGATTTTATAAATACAGATTTTTTTAAATATAAAAACGATTTTACTGGGAAAATAATATTCAGTGATCCACTCAGACCGCAGAATTCCCGTGAAAAATATTTTTCACAGCTCTCACCAAATCCTTTGGATATTATAGACCATGCCCACGGTATCACAGGTTATGCAATAGACCTCCCGCCACACATGAAATGGGAAAACATACCATTAAAGGGTGAAAAGGAGTATATATCAATAAACGGGGACCTGAACAGGCTGACGGTTTATTCGCCATCACTATCAACAGCAGAATCTACCGCAGTTATTCTTCCGCAAAATATTAAAATATCTGGTATGCCGGCAGAATTAAATAAAAAGGCAGAACCAGAATACAAAGGCATGGAATATCTTATCCTCCCAGATATATCTGTAATATATGCCAGGCTTCTGAATAAGATAATAGATCCTGACTGGCCACTTTTATATTCTGATAGCCGCAGGTATATATTTGCCGGAAACTCTTATAGTCGTTCTTTTCCGGGAAGGCAGTACTCCATAGTTGATTATTCAGAAAATCTTGAAATTGAAAGGATACTGGAAAGAATAGATGCAGGAAGGGTATTTTTTAGGTTAAGTATGGATCCGGCTGAAACATACCAGTATAAGAATAAACTTGAAAAAAATCTTTCAGGGGATAAAAACGTATATATATTTAAAGTTGGGCACAGGTATATAGTAGCTGAAGAAGTGCACTGAAGATACTAAATTATCCGCAAAGTTGCTAATTGAACATAGAGATAAATCATTTATTATGCAATGTTTTCACAATAAATTAAATCATGTGACTGATAATCATAATGAATGGTTTCAGCGGTATTATATATAACGAGTGGAGGTTGCCAGGTTAATATTATCATAGTGCTGTTAAAAAAATTTTCAAATATCTTTTTATAGAATTTAGCAATTTCTTTTGACAAATATGTTAGAATTTTATTCTAAGGCTAAGTTACCCACCAGATTCGGTGAATTTGAAATATACGTTTTCAAAAATGATGAAAATAAGGATCACGCAGTTTTGGTACACGGAGATGTAAAGGGCAAGGAAAATGTACCGGTAAGAATACATTCAGAATGCTTGACTGGAGATGTGTTCGGTTCTATGAGATGTGATTGCAGGGACCAGCTTTTGACATCGTTAAAATATATAGGAAAGCAGGATTACGGTATGCTTATATATCTCAGGCAGGAGGGACGCGGCATAGGACTCTTAAATAAAATCAGGGCCTACCACCTTGAGGATAGTGGGCTTGATACTGTGGAGGCAAATATAGAACAGGGTCTTCCTGCTGATAACAGAACATACACTTTTGCAACGGATGTTATCAAATATTTCAAAATAAAGTCTGTTCAGCTAATGACCAATAATCCTGAAAAAATTAAATTCCTGGAAGAAAACGGAATAAAAATTGTAAAGAGGATTCCACTCATAATAGAGCCTACGGAATTTGATAAGTTTTATTTAGAAACAAAGAAGGATAAGATGGGCCATTTACTGTAATGATTCAAATAAAATTTAAAATTTTTTTTATCCTGGTCATCAATTAGACCTATAATAAGCAGGAAATCATTATATAAATGGCACGCCAGTATTGAAAAACATAATATACGGCTAATAATTATAGGTATATGGGAGATAGTCTCGCCGATATTGAAATATCCAAGGATGGTGAAATTTACTATGTACGTATGACACTTCCAAGTGGAGAGGTTGTCAGCATGGAAAATGAAAACTTTGAGGAAATACTGGAGGAAATAGCTAATGATCTGCAGGATAGATATCCTGCCTGAAATGCGGGGATGGCCCAGTGGTACGGCGGCAGCCTGCTAAGCTGTTTCTCGAAATGAGAGCATGGGTTCAAATCCCATTCCCCGCGCTTATTATGATTAGTGTTTTAAAATATTTTTAAAAAATTAAAGTGAAACATTGCATATAAAAATTTTTTGATCAGAAACCACCAAGCAGGAAGCATGCCATACCCCATATCATTGCAACTTTTGATATCTGCTGCCCCTTTGACACATTTTTATAGAGGTAAATCAGAGTCAGAGCGAAGAGTATATCGTCTAAAAGAACGGCATAAAGGTAGTATACAGACAGTATGTGAAAATAATACGGAAGGAATGATACAACAATTGTTATGATAATAAATGACCCTGAAACTATCCTGGCCCGGGGTATGCCGATTCTCTTCGGCAGGGTATTTCTATCAATATCTCCATTTATATCTTCTATATCCTTCATAATTTCCCGGGACATGTTGGAAAAGAATGCCAGGAAGAATAATAGAATCATCTTAGAAAGTGTATCTGTTATGAATCCGCCATAGAGAAATATCATGCCTATAAGCAGGCTGATTGTAATGTTTCCGGGCAAACCCATTTTTTTAGTTTTAAATTCATAGCTGACCAGCAGAACTTCTGCCAGCACCACAATAGAGCTGATAAATAATGATACAAATAAGGAAACGATAAAGCCTGCGATGAAGAATGAAATTGCCATATAGTATGCAGCCTTTTTCGAAATTGTACCGGATGGAAGAGGCCTGTCAGGATGATTGGAACGATCCGTTTCAAGGTCACTTATATCATTTATGATATTCCCGCCGGCGGTGACCAGAAATACACTTATGGCACCCAGTGAAATTGGAAGTAAAAATCTGGCTATATGTACATTCACAGCTATAAAGCCGACTATATATATCGAGAAAAATCCCATAAAGCCGTTTACAGGCCGTGTGATTTTTAGCCATTTATTCATTTAAACCGTAATAATTGCATTAGTAATATATTTTTGTTAATACCTGTTTTAGGAGGTTACAAATATACAAAGATTTAAATATAAAATTTTGTTGTTATATTTATGGATATATCAGGTTATATATTATTATTAATTACATTTGTAGATGGATTGCTGTTTGGACTGGCAATTAAGAAAGGCATAGTTTCTGCAGTATTGCTGATTATAGCATTTGTACTTGCGAGTTATGCCGGGCTTTCGTTTATTCCGAAAATATCATTTAGCAAGGTATCTTCATATGTGGTAAAATTTATTTCAAATAATATAGACAAGGCACCTGGCCTTATCAGCCTTGGCCACGTTGGTGCTATAACCATCGTAACAGTTCTGTTCCTTATAGGGCTTGGAATAGGTATATGGAAGGGATAAATCCAAAATTTTTATTTAAAATATTTAAGGAATGCATTATAGATTTATTGCATACCAAGCGACTTATTTATAGTTTCTAAGAATTTCCGGGAAAGAATCCAGATAGAAGTAATTTGTGTTGAAATGACCGGCAGGGTACTCTCTGTATATATGTTCCATATTGCTTTTCTTAAGTTTATCATGTATAATGTTCATCCCTATATTTATTCTGAATTCATCATGATTGCCTGTTTGCAGTATAATCTTTTTTCCTTTTAACCTGTTTATTTCACCCGCAAGGCGGTTTACCGGGTCGAATTTAAGCCATCTTTCCCAGACCTCAGGGATAAGTTCTCCGGTTTCACTGGAAAAGGGGAGCTTAATGGATGTTTTATCCGGGGAATAAAATGCCGCCATTGCAATAACGTTGTAAGCTGTGATCTGGTTCTGTGTGTGGGCGTAACCTTTTCTGTATAAATCAATAAAACTATCAATGCCAGATTCCCTTATCTCCATATAGGCAGTAGAAAAATCGGGCATGTAACAGTAAGGGAAATAAGAATCCCCAGATATATCTATGAATCCTGCATACAGTTCAGGATGGTCCAGCGTGAGAGATATAGAACCGAAGCCCCCAGATGATTTTCCAAATAGGAATACATCCCTTCCACCATATTTTGATTTTATGTATTGCATAAGGTCTCTAGTAATGTATGTTTCATAGTTTCCAACCGCACTGGAATCAACAAACTGGTTTCCACCGAATCTAGTCATTGTATCGGGCAGAACTATTATGAAACTGAAATCATTCTGCAATTTTGTTAATACATCCATGAAATCTAGACTTGTATAATTTTTATTGAGAAAACTGTTCCCTGAACCGAAGAAACCTGGGAGGCCTATAAAAACCGGCGTCCTATCGTTAACCATATTTTCAACGGTTATTATATTTCTAACATATGGATCCCCGAGGGGATTATTTTTTAGGGCATCAATTGCCAGATTCTCCTCTTTTATTGTATACATGCTACTTTATACTTTCAGCGTATAAAGATTTCACCGGTACCATAAATGGAACATCAACAAAATATGTCATCATGAAACCACAATATTTATTAAGACGTATATTGATTATGCTATGAGGAGGTGCATCAATGGTCAGTTTCATAATGCATTACGATGAAGATGATGACGATGAAGAAGACGAAGATGACGACGAATAAGCATTGAAATAGAAATATATGTTTAGTTATCATTTTCAGATTTCTTTTTAAGTCGAATTTAATTCTTTTTGGCTTCGGTGTGACATCCTCCCTTCTCTAAAGATCAGTGCTTCCCGCTTAAGAGTTAAATAAACATTCATAATTTAGATTTATGAATATAGTTGTTATAGGGGGAGGGGCAGCCGGTATGTCAGCAGCATCAAAGGCAAGGCGTATGGATAAGGATGCAAAAATAACAGTGCTTGAAAAAACAGGTTATGTTTCATATGCAGAATGTGGCATGCCATATTATCTATCAGGGTACTTTGAAGATTTCAGGGACCTTCTCCATTATCCGGTAACAGAATTCACAGAGCACAGGGGCATAAATGTACTTACAGGGGTACCTGCAACTGCAATAGATACTGGCAAAAAATATGTTGAGGCCGGTGGCAAAATATATAATTATGATAAACTTGTGCTTGCAACAGGTGCATCTCCGAAAATACCTAAAGAATTCAGTGGAATAGGTATATCACTGAGGAATATGGAAAGCGCTATTGGCATAAAGGGTAAACTGCCCGGTGTAGAAAGCATAACAGTTATCGGAGCAGGGGTGCTTGGCACTGAATTATTCTCATTGCTTTCAAGGAAATACAAGGTTAAATTGATATCAAAGCATGAATACCTTCTTCCACATCTGGATCCTGATATGGGTGAAATTTTGAATAAAATTGTAATAGGGAGTAACAGCAATATTGAATACAATTCTGTACCAGAATCCATATCTGGATCTACCGGCAAATACAGTATTAAAACTACCCAGGGATCATTCACCACGGATTATATTATCTTTGCCACGGGAATAAAGCCATCAGTTGAACTGGCAGAAAAGGCAGGGATAGAACTGACAGATAATGGGCTGATAAAGGTGAACGACTTTTTACAGACATCAGAAGATGATGTATACGCAGGTGGGGACAATGTTGCAACCAGGAATCCTGTTACAGGAAGTTACGGATACTACCCCCTCGCTCAGGTTGCCAATAAAATGGGCAGGACGATAGGAATCAATTTATTCGGAAACAGTAGAATATTTCCAGGGGCCCTCGGTACGACTGTTATAAATGTATTTGGATACCAGGTGGGATATACAGGGATAAATAGCACCACAGCCGGCAGGGCAGGAATTAAGAGTGACAGTGTACTTATAAAGGCAAAGGATAAATCCAATTACCTTCACGGATCAGATATATATGTAAAGATTGTGTATGAGAAGAAATCAGGGAAACTTGTGGGGGCCCAGATAATAGGAAAGGAAAACTCAGCATGGAGATTAAATGTACTTGCAAATGCAATTTCCGGACATATGACACTTTACGACCTTTTATACAGCGACCTCGGATATGAACCTGAATACGGGCCCGTGTGGGACCCTATTATCATAGCGGCGAGTCTGGGATTAGACAAAACGGATAATCAGGTATGAAATAACTACCATGACAATTACCAGGCCTGCAAAGCTCATCAAAAATCTGAACATCTTTTTATTATATACAACAAAAAGGAAGAAATTTACTATTTCACGCATCTTCAATTTTGATTTGCCTTCGGTTCTCTTAACAAAAACAACAGGGTATTCGGTAATTTTAAATCCTTCATGCCGCAACCTGCTCACTATATCTACCTGGCCAACATAGCCATTTTCAATATCTATCTGTTTTCCAAGGTAGTTGCATGCCCTTCTGCTGTATACCCTGAATCCGGAAGTGCAATCGTGCAGATCAACATCAAATGATATCCTGAAAAGCATATTGGCAATTTTACTTATTACCTGCCTGATGAATTCATCATTGGTAATTCCGCTTTCCATGTATCTTGACCCTATTACGAGGTCGGATGATGTTTTAATGGCCTGATCAATCATTCCCGGCACATCCTCTGGCCTATGTGAAAGGTCTGCGTCCATGACAACAACATAATCTGTATCGGTCAGCCTCATTCCATCTATTTCTGCACTTATAAGTCCGAGTCTCCCACCCCGGATCAGAAAATGCACATCAGGATATTTTTTCTTCAATTCTTCGGTACCGTCAGTGGAGCTATCGTCTATAACATATATTGAACTAACATTATCCTTTTTCAGTGCTGGAATAAGTCTATTCAGGTTATCTTTTTCGTTAAGAGCAGGTATTACAACTGAGGCATTTGATATCATAAACCGATGTATATAATGTTATCAAATTTAAAATATTTGAATTCCATGATTCGAAAGGGACAACCTACAATTCATATTTTTACTGCTGGATTTTCTCTGCATGGAGCTCGAGCAGGTCCATTCTTATATCCTCTATACGTGTCAGCCGGCCTCCCACAGTGAAGACACGTTCATCCGTTTCTATAAGATAGGAATTTTTGTATCCGGGAATGACATCTGTGCCCTTTATGTTTCCACTTATATTGACCTCCCCGTTCTGTGTGTCTCCTATAACATGTCCTGTGAGACGGTATCCATTATTCATAAACACATTAATGGCCTCGCATGATATCCATGAAGTCTTGAAGCCCCATGAATCCTTAATCTGGAACTTGGATATGTATATGGAAGGTTTCCAGACCACGTTATAGTAATAGTAATTTATAATGTGAATCATTTCCTGTTCCTGGAAATCTATAGCATATTTGGTTTTTGTACTTATATTATCAACATATACTATTGCCTCATCCCTGTCCATTATCATAATTTCAGGTGATATGCCCGGCCTTCTTTTAATCACGGCTTTTGTCACCAGCTGGCTAATGTCATACCTGTCAGAATCTGGAAATACAGTTATAATTACAGAAATCCCCCGCTCTGCTGCATCGAGTAGATATTTATCCAGGTACCGTAGAAGCGGAAGGCGCAATGACACTATAATTTCCGACTGGGCATTCATAACCATATTTTTCATTTGCTCTCTTATCAGGTTAATATTGTCCATATACCACAGGTAAGGATTGTATTTTGTTGTTTCTGGTTCAGAACTTTTGATAAACTCTGAGAGTTCATCCCTGTATGATGTCATCTCCCCAATTATCCTTGTCAGGGCAACGTCAACAGGCACTGCACGGTATATCTTTTTCTTGCCCGGACTAATTTCTATTAGCCCTTTTGTGAGCAAATTGTTGAAAAGATCATAAACTCTGGGCTGTGGAACTCCAGCAGTAGAAACAATTGAGGTTGATGTCTGCGGTCCGTTCAGCAATAATGTTTTATAAACTTTTATCTCATAGGGTGATAATCCAAACTTTGATAATTTTTCAAATAGTTCTTCACCGGTCATATAGGTTTATTGTAAAGATATAAATAAATATTTATATTGATTAATAAAAAAATTAAAGTTTTCCTATATCCCTTACTATATTTATATCCAGTGGTGATTCTCCTGGTGTCCAGTCAGCAGGTATTGCGCACATATGGCCTGCCTCTTCCGGAGCATCATGCAATGTTTTCAATCCCATAAATGCACCATAGATATGCCTTACATCCTTTCCGAGTCCATCATTGAACATGGCTTCATACTGTATTTTGCCTTCTGGGTCAATTATTACGAGCCCTCTCTGTGCCTGGTATCCCTTTGTGTCCAGGAATCCATAGTTCTTTGCTATTTCCTTTGTATAGTCGTCTATCAGCGGGATTTTGCTCTTACTTACCCTTGGAGATGTATCACACCAAGCCTTGTGTGAGAACACTGAATCCTCACTGATGCCGAATACCTGGGCGCCTTCCTTCAGGAACTTGTCGTATGAACCCATCAGGGCCTCTATATCGGTGGCACAGACAAAGGTAAAATCCCCGGGATAGAATGTAAGGATTACCCATTTGCCCCTGTAATCCGACAGTTTAATAGTCTTTATCTCTTTCTTTTCTGGAAAATATGTGTCTGTTTCAAAATCCGGTGCTAATTCTCCTATCTGTAACATAGTTATCAATATTAGATAATTATATCTTATATTAATTTAACTAATTATCCAGCGAATTTTATTTCAAATGTAATTAAATCAACCAGTACTGAAATTTACATTATGGATTTTTATAATTAATTTATTAACATTTTGTAGCATGTTGCTATAATAGATTACATGGAAATTTTTGAATTCATATACAAAGAATTATATACGCTTTAATATATATTCCACTATGGCAAACGCTAAAAAACAGCTGGAAGAATTTCAGGATCAGATACAGAAAATGCATTCCGATATGGAGAATCTTGAGGCAGATAATGAAAAATTAAAATCCCACATAAACGATCTTGAGGGCAAGATAGATGAGGCTGCCAGGGAAAAGGCAGAACTTCAAAAGGAAAATGAATCCCTAAAACAATCACTTTTAAATACTAATGAGGCTTTTGAATCCTCTAAAAAACAGATGCAGAATATGCAGCTTGAGCTGGAGGATAGAAATGCAGAGCTTGAGAAGAGTAAGAATGCCATAACTGAAAATACCTCTACCGTTGAAAAACTGGAACAGGAAAACGGGCAGCTCAGGGATGACCTTGAAAATACTAAAGCAGCCAATCAGGATGCAATAATGAAACTCAAGCAGGAGCTTGATGAAAAAAATAAATCTTTACTTAATATACAGGCAAAGATTCAGGAAATTGAAAAGGTTAATACAGAACTTACATCCCTATCAAAAAAACAGGAATCAACAATAAAAAATATGGAAAATACATTAGAAAATAGAAATGGATTCATAGAGGAATTAAAGACAAAGAATTACGGGTTGGAACAGAAACTCCAGATGCACGAAATTAAAGAAAGAACACTTGATGATACTATACAGCTTCTGAATTCAGCCAATGATAATTTTAAAGCCTTACTTGAAAAATATCGTTTCCTATTGGAAAATAACATGACAGTCAGGAAGCGATCTATATCAACCAAGAGATCCGTGAAAAGCCCCAAGAAATAATTTTATATTATAACCGAAAGAAAAAATTATTATAACAGTGGCACGTTGTATTGGACCAGTTTATGCTTTATTTATATTTTTTAATAAATTTATTTATTTTAAAGATAGATAAAATTATGTCAGCTTATTTAAGTCTTAATTGGGAAGCCACTTGAGTTAAGCAGGGAGGATATTACCTAACCTGATGGTCCTAGACATTATTGATGGCAGTTTCAGCTCCCCATTGTTATTTGACAGGATAACTACATCCCCATGCATGACTTCAACAATCGTATCAGGATACATCCCAAGATCTGCCATTTTTTTCAGCATTTCTGTATCCTCATAAACAATGCGGCTTATCCGGTATTTTCCATTATCTGCCAGAAGTGCTTTTATATCATCAGTTTTGCTTGTATTATATATAGAGTTTCCATGTGGGCATTTTAAAGGGTTGCCGAGATTTCGAATAAAATTATCAAAATATTTATCTTCTATGGTATGTTCGATGTCCATTACAGCAGAGTGCGAATATTCCCATGGAACTTCCAGCATTTTGACCGCAAATACTTCTGATATCCTGTGTTTTTTAATCACCGGTATGGCCATAGTATAGCCTTCCCTGGTAAGTGTTATGTCCCTCCCGTCCTTTCTGATAAGTTTCTTTCTTTCCAGTTTATTCAGGTATTCTGAAACAGTAGCCATTGATACATTTAAATCCCTGCTTATCTGGTTTTCGTTTGCCACCTCGAATGCCTCCGATAAAGAAAAAATTGTTTTAACATAATCCTCTTCGTTGTTCTTGAAATTCATAAAACATAATTAGGTATGCCTAATTAAACCTTTTTATACCATAAAATTTCAGAAAATTGTAGATATATTTTGTTTTGTATGCATAGTCATGATAAAAAGATTTATGCAAACGCAGATATAACGTTATGGAACAAAGGATAAGAATAGCCGGACTGGGCATTTCAGGAATATATCTATACCAGCGCTTAAAGAATGATGGCTTTAACGTTACCGGATTTGACATAAAGAAGGAAAAATTCTACATACCGTGTGGATACGCAACAAATGAAAACATAATGCATAAATATATGTCACAGATAAATATCGATTTTGAAAAATATATACTTTCACGTGCAAATAAAATAACATTTGCAGGGAATAAGTTTGATGACAGGATACTTGACCCATCAGGCCTCTGTACGTTTGATAAAAATAAACTCGAGGAGGATGCCAGAAATAGTATTGAACTATCAAAAATCAACAGGGATGACGATGGAT
Source organism: Thermoplasmata archaeon (assembly GCA_021806295.1). Classification (GTDB taxonomy): domain Archaea; phylum Thermoplasmatota; class Thermoplasmata; order Thermoplasmatales; family Thermoplasmataceae; genus Ferroplasma. Next base: position 19,695 of record JAJZXS010000006.1, on the reverse strand, counting down.
TAATTATTGATGCTACAGGTATTTCCAGGGCGTATCTTGGCAAATCCCGGGAAGACACACAGTACTATACTCTGGAATATTTAACTGACAGTTCTGAACACAAGGATTTCTATTTTTATTTTTTTGAACGTGGGAGAGGCTACTTCTGGAGTTTCCCAATGGGAAATAAATATCATGTAGGAGCTGGTTCCCTCTCCGTGGATGACCTCACCGCTGTTAGAAAATACATACCGGTAAGAATAACATCCAGAAATATCAGGATGTCCCCGCAATTCGGTTCTATCCAGAATGGAAATGTTATTGGAATAGGAGAATCAATAGGAACAGTATCACCGGTAACTGGAGAAGGGATAATTCCCTCATTGAGGAGTGCTGAAATATTGTATGAATGCATAAAAAGGTATGGCCCAGAAGATGCAGGAAATGTGTACCGGCATCGCATTATAAAAGAATTCGGTTATTATTACAGGCTTTCCAGGCTGGTATCAAACATACAGGCAGGCAGGACATTGAATCTCAGCAACATCATAGCCATAAAATACGTTAAAAAAACTGTCAACGATTTTGGGATCAGGCTGGAGGTGCTCCCATTTATAAGACATTTCGTTTAAGATTCTGATAATAAAAAATATGACCTATTTACCTCTTAATTCCTCAAGAAACGCTTTTATTCTGTCATTGAACCCTTTTGGGTCATCGAGATAACAGGCATGCTGCCTCCCTATGTTAGCGAATTCTGCTGCCGTATTATAGCGCATTATGATTTCGTAGTTTGAAGGGGCCGATATAGCATCATTTTTACCCCAGATCAGGAGAGTTGGCTTATCCGCAATCATGCTCAGGCCGGCTTCCATATCTGTAACTCCAACAGCTCCGACCAGGATAAGGGCTCGGGTCTTTTCCGGGTATTTTGTTGCGAAGCCAATAGCCGCTTCTCCGCCCATGGATGCGCCAAGTACAACGGCCTGTTCAAGTTTCATGGCCTCCATAAACTCCGAAATGAAGGTAAAAAGATCAGTAGAAAGATTTTCTGATTTTCCGTAGCCGGGAAAGTCTACAGAAATTGCATGGTAACCGGCATCCACTGCCGTCTGAATTGTGCCTGTTTCTTCATAGGTTCTTGCGTTGAATCTTGCTCCATGGCAGAAAATAATCGGTGTTCCGTTTCCGTCCTCTATATAGTGTATTTTTGAATCTTGCACTGTAATGAATTTGTCTTCCAACATAATTGATTATGTTTCTCTATTAGTTAAAATTTGTGCATTGGAAAAAGTTTAAAATGTGGTAGTTAAATCAATTTAAGTATTTAAACATATTGTTTTAATGTCGCTTATGATAATCTTATTCATAATATGCTTGAAATAGTTAAAAATATTGGCTCATGATACATATTATGTTCATTTTATGTTTTTTCAATTTAGCTTTGTGAAACTTTTACTATATATTACACACGTGAATTGCCGAAAAATTGTTATCATTATAGGTAGTAGTTAAATATCAAAAGCGAATTTTTAATCGATGACAGATAAAACCAGCGCTAGAATACTGTGGTTTAGTGAAATTTCGAAAGAGGATGTACCAATAGTTGGAGGCAAGTCCGCTAATCTGGGAGAGATGGTAAAATTGAAATCGGTTCCGGTTCCAAACGGATTTTCCACAACCAGCCTTGCATACAGAGAATTCATAAAGGAGAATAACCTGGATGACAGAATTCTCAATATAATAAAAAGCACCGACATTGATAACTCAAAGAAGCTTAAGGAGGCAAGTGAGAAAATCAGACAGTTATTCCTCAGTTCACATTTCAACCATACACTGGGGCAGGAGATAAGGGAATATTACAGGAAATTGATTGAAAAGGAAAAAAACATTTATGTTGCTGTCAGGTCCTCAGCAACATCTGAAGATCTTCCTGATGCGAGCTTTGCTGGGGAACAGGATACGTACCTCAATATACACGGTGAGGACGACGTGGTTCAGAATATAAAGGAATGTTTCGCCAGCCTCTTCTCTCCAAGGGCTATATATTACAGGGAAAAGAAACACTTTGATCATTTCAACATTGCCCTTGCAGTTGCGGTTCAGAAGCAGTTGTTTTCTGAGGTATCCGGGGTGATGTTCACCGTGGATGTTTCAAACGGAGATAATTCCAGAATAATTGTTGAATCCAGCTATGGCCTTGGAGAATACATAGTTGGCGGTGTAGTTACGCCCGATACATTCTATGTTGACAAAAATACAATGGAAATCCAGGAGAGGATTATAACTAACAAAGGTAAAATGCTTAAATGCCTTGAAACAGGGGGGACAGAGGAACTAATAGTGGATTCAGAAATGGCGCAGAGGCCATCCATTTCAGACAATGAAATACTGGAACTGGCAAATTATGGCATGCAACTTGAAAAACATTATGGAAACAGCATGGACATAGAATGGGCTAGGGATTCATTCGACCATAAAATATATGTTTTGCAGGCAAGATTTGAGACTGTATGGAAAAACAATAATGGTGAAAATAAGATGGAACAGCAAAAGGAAGCAGATGAAAATGATGTAATTTTGAAGGGATTGCCAGCGTCACCTGGGAAAATATCAGGTACTGCCAGGGTACTGCTGAATGTGGATGAGATGGAGAAATTCAGGGAGGGTGACATACTTGTTACAAAGATGACAGCCCCTGACTGGGTACCTATAATGGGTAAAGCCCGTGCGATTATAACCGATGATGGGGGATTAACCTGCCATGCTGCAATCATTTCCAGGGAACTTGGAGTTCCCTGTATAGTGGGAACATCCTCATTTGGCCAGAAGGCAACCGAAACCCTCAGGGACGGGGAAACGATAACTGTGGATGCCAAGAATGGACTTGTATATCTGGGCGGAATTACGGAGTTCAGTGCACCTGCTGAAACAACTACACCCGTTTCCTATGAAAGTGATATAATAACTGGCACAAAGGTTCTGGTTAATATGGGTGAGCCACAGCTATCTGAGAAGGTATCAAAATTGCCATCCGATGGAATAGGCCTTATGAGAGAGGAATTCATATGGGCTGAAATAGGGGAGCATCCACTTTCACTTATCAAAAGCGGAAGAGGTGACTATTTCGTTGATAAGCTGTCCTCTGAACTGGCAAGAGTATGCAGGGACTTCGCACCGAGACCGGTGGTACTTCGTTTCTCAGATTTCAAGTCTGATGAATACAAAAGCCTGAAGGGCGGGTCGGAATTCGAGCCCGAGGAGGACAATCCTCTACTGGGATGGAGGGGTGCCTCAAGGTATTATGACGAAAGGTACAGGGAAGCCTTTAAACTGGAATTGAAGGCAATCAAGAAGGCCAGGGATGAATACCTTCTAAAGAATCTATGGGTAATGATACCTTTCACCAGAACTGTTGAGGAGTTAAAGAAGGTAGTAAAAATAATGGAGGATAATGGCCTGGAAAGAACAAAGGATTTCAAACTGTTTCTGATGTCAGAAATACCGAGCAATATTGTTCTCGCGGATAAATTTAATCAGTATGTTGACGGGTATTCCATAGGTTCAAATGACCTTACAATGCTTCTTCTCGGATCTGACAGGAACAATGGAAAAATGAGCTCCATGTTTGACGAAAGAGACCTTGCAGTGAAAAGGGCGATCCGGTATCTAATAAAAATTGCACACAGGGATGGAAAAATAGTATCAATATGTGGCCAGGCACCTTCACAGTATGATGAAATTGTTGATTTCCTTGTGAGATCCGGTATAGACGACATTTCCGTTAATCCTGATGCAGTGGTCCATGTAAGGAAGATGGTTGCATCTGTAGAAAAGAGAATACAGCTGGAAGCTGCACTGGGAAAGGTGCAGACAGATCCGGACTGGGATCTACCCTAATCATAAAAAATATTATTTCTTTTTAATTCAAAATTTTTCTTAAATATATATGCGTTGTTTTCCCTATCAAAATTTATGATTGTATAACCGGCAGAAAGAAGCATATGGAATTTTTCCCTTAGAAGGAGTTTTACCTTGACGGCTTCTTCAATATTGGATAACTTAAAGCCCAGGAAATCCCGTATCATTTTCAAACCCACTGTTTCACCAAGGGGAACATCTAAGAATTCCATACTATATTCGTGGACATGGTTAATGAACTGGACGTTTTTGTACGATACATCATAATCTTCTCCTATATGCCATTCTGCTACCAGCCTGTCAGTGGGTAGGCCAGCGTTTATACCGTCATTCATGATGCCGTAAAAATTATCAAGATAATTTCTTGATACTGCACCGAGTTTTCCTATATTAAAATAACCATTGAGGCTCATAACTGGATCAAATGTCCACGCTATCATCTTATATCCATATTTAATGGCAAGGTCTTTTTGCTTCATCTTCATCAGATAGCCAGCACCGGAATACTTTTTCTGGTCAATAACTCCAGTCATATGGGAATAAAGATATACTTTCCCGTGCCTGTAACCTGGATACGAAAAGCTCATGCCTATAAGCCTGCCATCCTCGTAGGCCCCTAAAACAAAACCACCATGGAATGCCATGGAATGTATCGTGTCCTTGAATCCAGATAATGCACTATCTGATTTCCATGCAGATTTGATAATATCCATAAAGTCACTTATTTCGGATGAATTCTCTACTGTACGAACTTCCATGTAATGGGATTGCAAATTAAACTTAAATATTGGCTATTGTGTACAGAGTTCAGCCGGCTTCCAAGTCTTGGATGTGTGTATTATTTATTTCCGATTATTTTTATTACTATTTCCAATAAACTAATAGTTCATGTCATAGAGTTGTGGCAGGAGAAGTACACATAAGGAATCCTCTTAATAAACTTATTTATACAAACATTGGATTACCCTCCATGTCAATCAGGAATAAGGAAATTTTAGTTACAGGCGGTGCAGGATTCATTGGATCCAATTTGGTAAACACGTTATCAAAAGAGAATCATGTGTATGCGCTTGACGACCTTCAGACAGGGTCAGTTCATAATTTAGATGATTCAATAGGAAGGATAGAATTCATAAAGGATAAGGTCAAGAATATAAATGACTATGAGATAAATCCTGATTACATATTCCATATAGGCATATACTCTTCTTCACCCATGTACAAGAACAATCCACACCTAATGGCAAATGCCATAGATGATTTGATAACAGTGTTAGAGTATGCAAAGCCAAAGAGAGTACCCATAGTGTATGCATCCACATCATCCATATACAATGGAATAGAGGAGCAGAAGGAGGATGCCATACCAAAGGTATCGGACTACTACACCGAGGCAAGGATAGCAATGGAGAGGATAGCAAACTTATACTGCAACCTATATGATATGAGCGTATCGGGCATGAGGTTCTTCTCCGTGTATGGATACAATGAGAGGTCAAAGAAGATATATGCAAACTTAGTATCCCAGTTCCTCTGGGCAATGCATGACAACATTAGCCCTGTTCTCTATGGAGACGGTGAGCAGAAGAGGGATTTTGTATTCATAGAGGATCTGGTAAATGCACTAATCCTTGCAGCAGAGAACAATAAGAAATTCAATGTGTACAATGTTGGAACAGGAAAGAACTATACACTGAATGAACTGGTAGGGATACTTAATAGGCACCTCAACAAAAACATAAAGCCAGAGTACATAGAGAACCCAATGAAGGATACATACGTCTACTACACAAAGGCAGATATAAGGAAGACGGAGAACGGTATTGGCTTCAAGGCGAAGATATCCCTGGATGAAGGGATTGACAAACTGATAAAGTATTATAATTACTGAAATTTTATAGAAAACTCGTATTAAACATAGGTTTTAATATTATTTTTCAATTGATAAAAATATGGCAGTATCGCCCAGAAAAGGAATGTATATACCGAAGAGGGCCACATTTGTCCGCAGGAGAAAGCATTCATCACAAGAAAGATTTGAACCAGGATATATAACAAAAGAAAAGCAAAAACTAAAAAACGAAAAAGATAATATAACCAATTTAAAAAAGGGACTGAATAAATGTGGAGCCAGAATGGAATGTGTGAAAAAAATCATAAAGAGAAGTAGGATTTGCAGACATAACTATGAAGAGATAAATACAGGATCAAGGAAGGTAATAAGGGTATATCTAAGAAATGGCGGATATCTGCATCTGGAAGACGATAGATGGATTTATCATAAAAAAGAATAGGTATATTAAGGATAGTTAGACCCGGCATATTCTTTAACTGATCTGAGCAGTGATATAAAATCCTCCTTTTTCAGCAATCCTGTATTGACATTGCGCGGGCTGGGATGGTAAGACCCGTATAACCGGACCCCTGAAATATCATAATATACCCCATGCCCGAATTTCATGTTTTTGGTATTAGCCCCCCTACTTTTATAATATTTAATAACGGCATCGAAAGCGATTTTTCCAAGGCATACAATTGCCCTGATGTTTTTCATCTGATCTATTTCCCGGTACATGTAGCTGCTGCAGTTATCGAGTTCCACATTTAACGGTTTATTATCTGGTGGGGCGCATTTCAATGCTAGGGTAATGTACATGTCCTTATATTTTAGGCCATCATTCCTGTTCTCAGAGGTTGGTATACTGGTCAATCCCACCTCATAAAGCGAGGATATAAGAAAATCTGAACTGTGATCTCCGGTGAAAATTCTTCCAGTCCTGTTACCCCCATTGAAAGCAGGGGCCAAACCTACCACCAGTATTTTACCATTTATGTCTCCATACCCTGTTATAGGTTTATTCCAGTATTCTTCGCCTGAATACCTGGCCGGGATCTCCCGGGTATTCCTGTAATCAACGAGTCTCTTGCATTTTCTGCAATCCACTATGCTTTTATTCAATTCATTGTAACTCATTTCAGGCTATGACCTCCATCCACAGGTATTACGGCACCATTAATCCATGAGGATTTTCCGTCAATTAAGAATGTAATAACACTGGAAATGTCCTCAGGAGGCGTTTCAACGTCTCCATATTTTCTCATTTTTGTATAATCCCTGCCAATTTGAAAATTCTGAATAATATATTCAGGGGCAACAACGTTTACCCTTATTCCTTTCTCCTGCAGTTCAAGGGCAATTATTTTGGCCGCCTTTTCCAGGGCATACTTTGATATTGAATATGAAAGCAGGTTTGGCTTATTCTTTACCGAACTTGCTGAATTACTCACGAATATAATTGAAGAGCCATAATTCATATGTTTTATTGCATGCTTTGCCAGATACATGGGAATTTTTAAATGATTCAAAATCATTGTATCCAGGCCATCAAGGTTTTCGATGCTATCTTCTACAAATCCCCCGACCATTACTACAAGGGAATCTATTGACTTTAAGGTTTTAAGTGAATCAGTTATTAGTTCATTGCAGCTCTGTTCATCATTTAACTCCTTTGCTATATAATTTATTTTTCCATAAACTGAGTATTCTGACACAATTTTCTCCAGTTTTTCACTGTTACGGGAATTAATTATGACATAGTTTCCATTTAAAAGAAGTTCATAGGTGAGTGCCTTACCCAGTTCCCCTGTACCGGCTAAAAGAATATTCTTTCCAGACATAATATCAAATGTGACCCGGTTTAAAATAGATTTCTATGTGAAATTATACATTATCAATTACTAACCGGGTTTCTCAGACGGTTAAGCATTTGGATTGTATTATTTCTATCTGAGGCTTTTAGTCTTAGAATTCTATTTCCATATTTTATAATAATAAATTTTTGTTGCTTCATAATAATTGCAAAGGCAATAAAATAAATACCAGACGCTAAAAAAAATATTAAAGTAATAGAGTAGAAATCATTTAGATAAAACATAAAAAATAAGGTTAAAAGTACATATGCTATTCCAAATAAAAATTCTATATATACAATTCGTGCAATGCCTTCATAAATACTTCCAATATCACTGTAATTGAATGATTCATAATATTTATGGAATAACCTAGAAAAAATTATTCTTTTATCAGTCAAATAGATTAATGTATATTGTGCCAGGACTCTCTCACCAGGCAACAGTATATTATCAACACTGTAATATTTATTCAACGGGTATTTATCCACAAGAATAAATTATAATTGAAATATAAATATTTTTCTACAATGGCTATAGCCAATCCATAGAATACAGCAATAAAAATTTAATATCAAATTTAATATATCAAGATTATATTTAATTTTTATGAGTCAAATAGTAATAATAGGATATATAATTGATACAATTGTAGCATTCTTTATCGGTGCATGGTTTTCAAGATTCTGGCTCAGGCATCCATTCAGAAGGAAACCGGCAACAGGCAAGGATTCGTTGATAGGAAAAACTGGGGAAATTAAGAGTATACTGAAGAATAATTCCTATGAGATTGCGGTTGACTCACAGTTATGGAAAGCTGTGCCTGATGATCCTCAGGAAACATTTGCAAAAGGAGAAATAGCATATGTTAAGTCAATCAGGGACCTTACATTATATATCTCAAAAATCAAATAAGTAACTTTCCCACGTTAACTCAGAAATCTTTTAGACTTTAGGTTAAATATACAGGTACCACTGATATGGAATCGTTAACATAAACAGGAAAAATATACAAAATTAATTATAAACGAAGCAAAAAATATTTATTATTAGTTTCCTAACTTATTATTTTTCATCAGATGCACCTTTGTCATATGGGACACCATGAAAATCAGAAGAAATACTCCTATGAGATATTCTACTATCACATCCCCGAGCAGTCCGAAATGAACCGTGAACATCTTATATGGTACAAGAAGGATGTACATGAGAAGGATTCCAACCAGCATGATAATGATCACTGCAATTGCTGGTTTCATGGACCTTAATTTTTTGAAATACAGAACGGCCGGGGAAACCATGAATATAATACTCAGCGGGAAAGCAATTTCTGAAAACCCATTCCACTTGACATGCCCTATGCTCTTAACCTGTACTGAAGCAACTGCTATGAGTATAATACCGATCAATATTATTACTATTTCTATATAAAGTTTAACGTTAGATTTATTTTTAGGCTCTTTTGGTGGAACAGTATTCTGTTCTGCCGGTGCTTCCTGATCTACCTGTGGTTCTGTTCCATTCTCGAAATCCCCATTATTTTGATCTGCCATCCGGTTAAGATAAATCTGTCATTATTAAATTTATCTATCATATGTATTGAATATACCGGATATGAAATTTGTGGTGGTGTATAATAGTATTGCATAAAATGAGGCTGACGGTTATTGTCGATAATAAAATACATAAAGAAATAGAATATACTGAATGCATGGAAGATGTATATATCGTTTCAGCAAAACGTACACCCATAGGGAAATTTGGAAAATCACTTTCAAGGACCAGAGCCACTGAGCTGGGTGCGGCTGCAATTAAAGCAGTTATTAAGGATTCTGGAATTGACAGTGACCTCATAGAGGAGGTGATAATGGGAAATGTCATCCAGGCTAATGTTGGTCAGAATCCTGCCGGACAGGCAGCATTCCATGCAGGGCTAAAACCAGAGGTAACAAAGAACACAGTCAATGTTGTGTGTGCCTCTGGCATGCTTGCAACAGAAAATGCAGCCAGAGAAATTATGCTTGGAGAACATGATATAATTATTTCAGGTGGATTTGAGAATATGAGCAATTCGCCATTAATACTGCCTGCTGAATTCAGGTGGGGGCCGAAGCAGTTGCTCTATAAAAATCTAAAAATTGAGGATTCGATGCTGAACGATGGACTGGTTGATGCTATGTATGGTGAGCATATGGGAGTGTCAGCAGAACATTCAGCCAGGAAATACGGGCTAACAAGGGAACAGGCCGATGAATTCTCTGTAGAAAGCCAGAACAGGGCTATCAGAGCAACAGAATCCGGAGAATTTGCAAAGGAAATTGTGAAACTGGAAAATCTGGAAAAGGATGAGGGTATGAGAAAAACATCCATGGAAGACCTGGCAAAACTTAATTCGGCATTTGACCGTAACGGGATACTGACCGCAGGAAATTCATCACAATTGTCTGATGGTGCATCTGCACTTTTACTTTCCTCCGAGAAAGGGCTCAAGGAGTATGGTTTAAAACCTATTGCCAAAATTACCGGTTTCAGTTCTGCATCTCTTGATACCAGGGACTTTGTTGAGGCTCCAATACCAGCAACAAAAAAATTGCTTGAAAAACAGCATAAAAAAATAGACTATTATGACCTGGTAGAGCATAATGAGGCATTTTCGGTTGCCTCCCTGATAGTCAGGGATCAGCTCGGGGTAGAAAATGATAGGTTTAATGTAAACGGCGGCGCAATAGCCATCGGACATCCCCTGGGCAACAGTGGTTCAAGGATAATAGTAACACTGATCAATGCACTCCAGAGCAGGAATATGAAAACCGGTCTCGCTACCATATGCCACGGTGGAGGTGGTGGGCATACACTTACACTGGAACTTGTATAAATTATTTTATAAATTCATTGGCTGGCATTAATGAAAGATTTAAAAGCAATGCATTAATTATCATATGTCTTATTAATAGTATATACGATTCATGAATATATATGACGACGTAAGACTAAAAGCTACCTGGCCTTCAATGGGCTTCAGATACAGCATATTGCGAGTCACATTGCAATGACCATCTGATCAGGGGCCGGGCTGAGAATTCCCCGTGGGTCAGGAAATTATGAAACGTGATTAATATCCGTTAAACCGGGGAAAAGTTAAATATAAACTATTTTTAACTCTTAATTTGAGAGTCTCTTACATTAGCTATGAGTGATGTTACTGAATCTGGAAAAAACCAGTTTTATATTCAGAATTTATGAAACGGCGTTGATAACATTATCAAAAAGTACTTTGAGTTTTTTCAGCACCTCCTTTTGATCCATTATTTTATATGTATCTATTAGCTCCTCAGGATTTTTGTAAAGAAGATAAACGTTATCGTTTGTTGAATATATAAGCAGCCTGGCGGGCAGTTCAATACCGATTTCCGGATTTTCTTCCATTAGAAGAGTTCCTGCAGAGGGAGACCCGAAGATGAGCACGGTTTCATTCTGCATATCCATCCCAGCATTTATGGCATTCTTTCTGTGGTCTATTTCCGCAAATATTTCAAAATTCCTGCCCTTCAGAAAATCCTTAACAATTTTAACAGTTTCCTGAAACCCGTATTTACTTTTGTCCTTGATAAACATAAATATGAATATGTACTGGATATAAATAATTTATCATAGATTATCATTCCTATTGAACCTGTTTTATTTAAAAAGCTTTTATCAAAAAGATATAAATCGAATGATGAAATTGGATGTTATGTCATGGAGAAAAATATTAGGTATGAAAGCACTGGAAAATTCTGGAAACCATGTATCTATAAATCTTGGAAATGGAGAAGTTGTATTTATAACAAAGCAAAATGGGAAGTTGTTCGGAATAAATGGTATATGTTCCCATCTAAAATGCATACTGGGAAACGTAGCAGAGGATGGAAAGCATGTTGTTTGCCCATGCCATAATGCATCCTTTGAGCTGGATACAGGAAAAATGGTAAAGCCGCCTTTCATTGCTCCAGAACTTCCCATGGAAAAATATACGCTTAAGACTTACAACCTCAGAGAGCAGGCAGGCTTCATAGAAATAGAGGAATAACTTACAAATTATTCAATGATAACATCGCAAAATTAACAATATAAAATAGTTTTTCTGTAATGTATATTTATAATTTTAATAAAAAATGAGTTATTGTTTTCCTTTTTTCTGCATAAACCTGTCTATCCTCTCCTTTGTATATTTTTCTGATTGAAGTATGCCAAAGAGAGCCGCTTCGTAATCCAGTTTCATTTCGAGACCGTTACTCGCTACATTATTTACTGTCCGCTTTGCAGTGGATACTGTTTCCTCTGGCATCCTATTTATCAAGGTTGCTATCCTTCTTGCCTCTAACTCGGAGTTATCCGACAGCAGATCCACGAGGCCAAAATCATATGCCTGGGAAGCGGTGATTTTTTCCCCTGTGAGTATCATGTATAGGGCCCTGTTGCGTCCTATAACAGAAGGAAGTACCACATTTCCGCCCGCACCTGCATTTATACCAAGATTTATTTCTGGCTGGCCCAGTATGGCATTTTCAGAGCATATTCTTATGTCTGTGGACAGCGACAGCTCCAGACCACCACCAAGCACATACCCGTTAAGAAATGATATTACCGGCCTTGGGTAACTCCTGAAAAAAAGTGCCAGTTCATTGAGCTTTATATGAAATTCATATGCACTGCGTGTATCTATATTTTGAAACTGGGCAACGTCTGCTCCTGCAGAAAAATTATTTCTGCCACCGATTATGATTGACCTGCAACTATTACTTACACTTTTCATTGCACGGATTATTTCATCAACCATGTGTCCTGTTATTGTATTCAACTGTTTTTCTCTGTTAAAATATATAACCGATATGCCCTCTTCCTCTACCAGATTTATATCTGTATACTCCATGTATATATATTCATAATTCGATTAAATACTTACCACTCTAGATATTTTAACTATTACGCAAAAATCACTTTGCGGTAGCCTGGGAGTATGTCGCTTTCATGTAATAAGAACTAATCACGGCTGAAAATAGTTAAATACGGTTTCAATATGTGTTCATACATGGACGAGTACAGGAACGTAAGAATTTGCCCCCAGTGCGGTTCATTGAAGCTTAACTGGGTTGCCGGTGGAATTGCCGGCCCTATCTATAAATGTGATGATTGCAATTACGTCGGGGCATTTGTTCTCGAGGTCAGGTTTAAGGATATTGAAAAGTTTCAGAAAGAATTGAGAGAGGCAAAAAAATAGTGGCAGTAAACATGATTATGCTTTTTGATGGGACCTCTGATTCACGCAAACTTGCAATGGAACTTTCATCTTCTGGTTTTGATATCCTCGCAACTGCCACAACAGATGATGGAGTTTTAAAATTGCATGAGGCTGGTATAAGTAGTGTAATGGGAAAGCTTGATTATAGTTCTATTATAGAAATATGCAGAAAAGGTTCCATTAAAGCATTGATAGACGGATCACATCCCTACGCTGATTCCCTCCATGAAACCTGCATGAGGGCCGCTGCAAGCCTAGGTATTCCACTTATCAGGTATGATCGCGGGAGCATCAAAATCAGAGATAGAAAGATATTCTATGCAGATAACTATGAGTCCGCAGAAGAAAGGGCAATGAAGGGCAATAACATATTTATTACTACAGGAATTAAGCATATAGAGAAATTAAAAGGCATTATTGATAGCAGGAATGCCTATGTGCGTATAATACCTGACCCAGAAAATATTGCATTACTGATAAAACTTGGAGTTAGAAAGGATCATATAATTGCAATGGAGGGGAACTTTGATGAAAATCTTAATAGGGCATTAATGAAGTATTACAGAATAGATACTTTAATTACGAAGGATAGTGGATTCAATGCAGAACCAAAAGTCAATGCGGCCCTCTCACTGGGAATAAATGTTATAATTATATCCAGAAAAACCTTTAACTGGAAAATAGTAGGAGAGAATTTCGCTGAAATAAAAAAGATTTTAAACGATATGGGGATAAAATAATTATGGATGGCACCATGAATCCTTCAGAGATTTATTCCAGAAGTTTTTCTTATATCAGGAGTGAAATGGGACTGGACAGGTCATTAAAATCAGATATTATAGTAAGGACAGTACATGCAACTGCAGATTTCGATATTGGAAAATCGCTTGTCTTCTCCAGGCATTTTGAAAATTCCCTTGGGTACATCAGGAATGGAGGAATGGTGATAACAGATATCAACATGGTGTATGCAGGAATTCCAAGACATGCAAGGAGGAAATGTTTTATTAATGACCATGATGTGATAGAAAATGCAAAAAATAGCGGGCTATCAAGATCTTACCTGGCAATTAAAAAGGCATGCCGGGAATATCCGGACGGAGTGTATATAATTGGAGATGCACCTACTGCCCTTTTATCGCTTCTGGAATCAGTGGATGATGGGTCATGCAACCCGGAATTAATAATTGGGGTTCCAGTGGGCTTCGTATCTGCACTGGAATCAAAGTCAAAACTTCTTTCATTTAACGGAAATTTTATAACAAATCTGAGCAGAAAGGGTGGATCTGCAGTTGCCGCTGCCATATTCAATGCAATGGAAGCGTACGAAAATGTATATTGAAAATCCGGATAGGTCAAATTTAAGGTACGGATATACAACAGGAGCATGTGCCACGGCTGCCACTAAAGCTGCCTTTCTTATGCTCCTTACAGGCCAGATGGTAAATAGAGTAGAAATCTATCTGCCTGTAAAAAAAACGGCGGATTTTATAATAGAAAATCAGAGAATAGAAAAAGGGTACTGTATTGCCTCTGTTAGAAAAGATGGTGGTGATGACCCTGATGTAACGACAGGATTGTATATATATTCAAGGGTAGAACTCACAGAGGAATCCGGAATAATAATTACAGGTGGTGAAGGTATAGGTACAGTCACTAAGGAGGGTTTGCCGGTAAAGCCAGGAAATCCTGCAATAAATCCAGTGCCATTAAAGATGATCAGAAATGCTGTAGGAGAAATCATGGAAGCCCACGGCGTTCGTGAAGGCGTGAAAATTACAATATACGCTCCGGGAGGGTCCGAAGTTGCAAAAAAAACATGCAACCCAAAACTGGGAATTGTGGGAGGGATATCAATACTTGGAACCAGGGGGATAGTAATACCCTTTTCAGATTCCTCCTGGAAGGCATCTATTGTGTTGGGTATAAGGGTAGCATCCAGAATGGGCATAGATTTTCTTGTTTTCAGCACAGGAGGGCGCAGCGATGCTGCAGTTAAGAAATTATTCCCTGACCTGCTTGATGAGCAGTTTATAGAAATAGGTGATTTTCTGGGATTCTCCTTAAAAAGGGCAGTGGAGGCAGGAATAAAAAAAATTGTTGTTGCAGGCATGCCTGGAAAGATGTCTAAACTGGCTGATAATAATATGGACCTGCATTCATCAAATAGCAGGGTAAATTTCAAATTTCTGGCATCGGTAGCCATAGATAGTGGATTTGAACATAATATAGCATCGAAAATCAGTAATGCCAATACGGTTCTTCAGGTAATGCAGATTATTGAATATAATAAAAGATTTCTGGAAACTATTAAAGAGAAATGTGTGGAGAATATTAGAAGATATACTGAAAATAAAATAGATGTTTCCATAGAAATTATAAAAAATGAATATTAATTATCAAAAATAAATATATGTTATTTCAGTACTCTGCTTCTGCGTCCACTTCCTTTGCTGGGTCAAGCAATGCCTCTGCAGAGGTGAGTGGCTCTTTGGGTGCACTGTTTAGGCCTATAACGAAGAATATTGCAGCGTATATACCGAGAACTACGTAGTCGAATGGGTATGCAATGAGGTTTATTCCACCGGTAGGTGATCCGCCGAGATATGATAAAAGTATCATGCCGGCTATGTATACTGGTATCCATGCTGAATTCTTCAGATTAAGCCCCATGAAGTGCTTCCTGCTGGCCTGGTATATGAAAATTACAGAACCTGCAAGTACTGCACCCAGTGCATAAAGTGTTGTTGGGAATGTA
The DNA here is from genome assembly GCA_021806295.1 of Thermoplasmata archaeon. Classification (GTDB taxonomy): domain Archaea; phylum Thermoplasmatota; class Thermoplasmata; order Thermoplasmatales; family Thermoplasmataceae; genus Ferroplasma. Next base: position 4,066 of record JAJZXS010000006.1, on the reverse strand, counting down.
GACCAGTATATAAGGTATGTCGCAACCTCGAAAGCCACAAAACTCCACAGCATTGGATATGGTATTTTGAATGGCCTTTCCACGTTAGGATAAAGCCTTCTCAATACGGGCAGGGATATGGAGGCAACGGCAAAGTTTGCCACTGCCGCAACCACAACAAAGTCAACAAGGGCATACCATGATGGCAGCGGTAACAGGAATATAATTGCCAGAACCAGTGCAAGTATTAATGCAAAGTAAGGAGCCCCATGTTTGGTTGTTTTTCTAAAGGCTCCCGGAAGTGCATCCTCCTCTGAATACCCGAATATAATTCTGCTGGCTCCTGTCAAATATACTCCAAGGGTTCCACCTGGCGAGAATATGGCAAACAGGAAGAACACTATGACCATGCCTCCAAGCAGGTCCGCCTCACCTACTGTCATGCCTGGAACTATATTTGCATGAATTATGGATGATAGAGGAGACCCAAGAGCCCCGACAAAGTTCCAGTCTCCGGTCTGTATGCCGAATCCTGCCCAGCTGACTGTACCTACTATCACTACTGCCATACCTATATACAGCAGGGATTGAACCAGCAGAACTGTACCGATAATTTTTGGCATGGTCTTTCCCGGATTTTTAACCTCTCCTGCCATATCTGCAACCTGCCTGTATCCACCGAAGGAGAATAATATACCTGAAGCAGGTATTGCTATGAATAATCCTCCCACCGATGGAAGAAATCCTGAAAGTCCTCCTGCACTGCTTGCACCTGTAAGTCCAGAGGTAAAGTTACCCCAGTGCCATATAAACATAGGAAGTATTACTATAAACGCAACAACCACCCCTATTTTTACCCAGGTCAGGAACTTGTTAAATTTCCCAAATCTTGAAATTCCAAGCATGTTCAGTGCGAAGAACCCCAGCAGCAGTAATATAGCCAAAAAGATACCGTAGCCTGTTAAAACTCCGGTAGTCGCATTGTACAGAAATGGAAAATACAGTGATGCATAGGTTGCTACTGCCACAGCCTCTATAGCCGGTATGGTGGCAGCCCATATTAGCAATCCCCATCCAGACATAAATCCTCCGTATGACCCATAGGAATAATATGCAACCCTGGCACTGATTCCAGACCTTGGAAACATTGCAGAATATTCTGCGAATGGGAGTGTGACCAGCACGATAAATACAGCTGCAAGAATCCATGATATTATAACTGCCGGACCGGCATACGAGGTACCACCAGCCGCTGCAAACAGGATACCCGAGCCCACTGCTCCACCTATTCCAAACATTATTGCCTCGTGGGTGCTCATTCCTCTTCTCATTCCAGTTTTGGTCCTCTTTCCCAAAACTTTATTATCTAAATCTTCCATAAATAAGGATAAGGTAAGCATATTTAATACTTGCCCTCAAAAATATGAATTTATACTTTATTTCCCCTATTGACAACTGTAACAATAAAAATACATAACATGAATTTAAATATTTGTATTAACAAATAGGAAATAATTTTAAACTTTTATATCGGTATATAGTATTGAATATAAGGAATCATTTACAATTGAATCAAGCAATGATATTTTATAGAGTCAGGTAATATAAATTAAATGACTGTACTTAGCCAGAATGATTATGAAAGATTTACATGGAAGCATAGAAAGGTTTTGCTCCCATTCGGTGTTATAACAGTTGCACTCAGGGTCAGTACATCCTACCTTAACGTTAAAACGGGAATAGTGGCCAATGGCATTATAACGGTTCTGGCTGTGGGCGGTTTCCTAGTACTGGCTGAATTGCTTATATTAAAAAACTATGAAAAATCTATTAAAAAAATGGAAAATAGTAATAGATAGGTTTGCCTTGTACGGAATTTCTCCCGGAATATCACATATTTTCTATTATGGTTACCAGGCTTTCTCCAAATTCCTTTGTTCCCATGGGTTTTACATTGAAGAATTTTGCAAGGTCCTGCGTCACCCTTTTTGTTTCTATAGCAGTCCCTATTGCCCTTTCCACAACATCATGGGCTTCATGCCAGTTCATGTATTTTAGCATGAGCTGTGCACCCCTTATGAGACCAAGAGGGTCTGCAACATTCATTCCGGTATACTTCGGTGCTGTTCCGTGGACTGCCTCGAACATACCACCATTATCTCCCACATTTGCACCGCCAAGTGTACCTATATTTCCTATTAGAGCTCCTGCTGCATCTGAGATGTAATCACCGTCAATATTGGGGGCTATTATAACCTCATAGTTTTCAGGCCTGGTTATAATCTGCTGAAACATATTATCGGCTATCATGTCATTTACCAGTATTTTGCTGGGATCGTCCTTTGAAACATAGCCTCCGAATTCATTTTCCAAGGTTTCATATGCCCATTCTCTAAATGCACCTTCCGTGTATTTCATTACGTTTCCCTTGTGCATTATGGTTATTTTCTTTTTATTGTTCTCTATGGCAAATTTGGCAGCCGCCCTGGTAATTCTCTGCGTTTTTGCCCTGCTCATGGGCTTGATTCCTATTCCAGAGTCGTCACTTATATGGACCTGAAATTTGTCCATGAGGAATTTTCTTATCTCGGCAGCTTCCGGGCTGTCATATTTCCATTCTATTCCCATGTAGAGGTCATCTGTATTTTCCCTGAATATAGTTAGATTGACGTTTTCCGGGTGCTTGAGCGGACTTTCCAGTCCTTTCATATAATTTACAGGCCTTATATTGGAATAAAGGTCAAGCATGAGCCGGATTCTAACATTTATTGATTTAAAACCGGTTCCTATGGGTGTTCCCAGTGGAGCTTTTAACAGTACCCGGTATTCGTTGATAGCATCCTGTGATTCCTGCGGAAACCTGTCATTTTTTTCTTTTAGGGCTTTATCGCCAACAAGAACCTCTCTCCATTCTATTTTTTTATTTTTGTATGCTTTTTTAACAGCCGCGTCAACAACTTTCCTTGTTGCATCCATGATCTCCGGACCTATACCATCTCCATCGGTATATAGAATTGTAGGGCTATCGGGCACTTTCCACTTTCCGTTTTCAAATGTTATTTTCCCCATATAAATCCTGTAGTCATCGGTATATGAATTATTAATATTTCTCTTATTACAATTTATTAGTAGAATAAATATAGTGGAATCCATGGTTTTTTTATTTTTTAATTCTATACCGGGTTTTCCCAAATACTCTAACTTCACTTATACGTGGTATCATTTTTTTGCCGATTTAATAACATTTCTTGACTCAAGTATATGCTTCAACCCGTAAATAACAGAAACGATCAATAATACCGAAAGGCTTATTTCTATGGCGTGGAGTCCCAGGTATGAAATAGTGATAAAAATTGTTACAATCCCAAGCAGAGGTATTATGAAGAAATATTTTTGCTCTCTCAGATGCACAGGATTATCCTTTTTAACCTTCTTCCATAGAATTATTGCTGAAAGATCTATTATAGAATATGCTTAGAATGTCCAAACTTTCATAATTTGTTCGACAATTGCCATATTTATTAATTTGAAAATTATCAGTGGGATATGGAAGCGAACCACATCCCATTAATTATGCAAAGGTTGGCTCAAATAGTTGCGGAGAATAGAATAAGAAAATATTCTGCATCCCTAATTGTAAAGATTATTGTAATTTTGAAAATATATGGAGTATCATACAGGTCATCGAAATACTTCTTCAATAACCATCCTGAATTCATGGAAATGTTGAATATGACAGATATACCCAACTTCAGGACATTATCCTGCAGATCTTTAAGGATAGACTGGCATTATATAAATTCATCAATAATAGATATAATAAACCCCTATAATGACAGTGCTGCAGTAAATTCATCAGTTGTAAAGCCCTGTAAGGATACCACAGCACAGAGGAGAAGGAAGAATAAGAAATACAAGGATCCTGAAAGTTCATGGTGTTACGGCACAATGGGCTATGAGTATGGAAGGAAGGTGCATGCTTCAATAGATACTGATTCATTATCTGTAATGGAATGGAAGATAACCACTGCATCTGTATATGACAAGAATATGGCAGTTGAAATGATAGATTCTGTTAGGAATTATA
>JAJZXS010000038.1 GCA_021806295.1 Thermoplasmata archaeon | reverse complement strand
CCAAGTACTGCCATATACGGTTGAATGTATTTCAGATATACGCCTGAAATAAAACGGAAAAAGCGGTTATCAGATTTCCCCATGGCTATAACTCCGATTGAATTTGAAGTTACCCTGGCGAATTCCCTCACAACATCTTCAATATTGTCTGCAGCATGAAGCGCAAAGGTGCTCATTACAGAGTTAAACGACCCGTCCTTAAAAGGCAAATTATCGAAGGATGCAAGCACCATATCCCCGCTGACAATTGAATTCCTGAGCATATTTTCGGAATAATCGCTCATAACTGTATATGCACTGGAAAATTGCCTGATGCTAAATGTTAGCTCGCCCTTCCCACAGGCAGCGTCCAGTATTTTGTCCGGGTTATAATTTACTGTAATATGTTTAGCTATAAAGGTTCTCCATTTAACATCCTGGAAAAATGATATATATGCATTTGCCCTGTCATAGCCTTCCGGAATCTTATTATATATAGAATTTAGCTCCTTATCAGTAACACCTGATCTGGCAAATTCTGCCATATATACCTATAAATAATCAGGATATTAATATTTCTTTGATACGGCGATATAGTTTAAAAATCAATCTGCAAAAAACAGTGCATTTATGATGCGGATAAATTTGCATAATAAAAATATACCTACAATCCGGGAACCGGTAACCTCAATGCCTGAGCATAAGGTAAACTATAAATATATACAACTTAAAGGGCAAATATTTATATCTCGGCTGAATATTTATAAATGGATAGCAGGTTCTTTGAAGTTTTGCAATGCCCGGAATGTGGGAAATCTGTATTTGAAATTTTGGTATTTACAGATAAAGCAGGTCGGCGCTATATATGGAATGGAAAGGAAGACGGCAAAATGGACAAGGAGAATCCGCTTAATAATAAAAATGGAATAATCCAGTGCAGCAGTTGCAGGGCCTGGTATCCCGTTAAAACCGGTATTCCTGTAATGTTACGACCAGAACTCAGGGATAGGGATAAGGATAAAGAATTTTTAGAAACCTATAAAAGTTACATACCAGAAGATTTGCAGGTTATTGAAAAATAGAATAAAAAATATAATTAAAGATAAGGTCACTGATTTATCGGGTCAGTCGATCTGTCCTGCTTTCCGTAAAGAACAAGCCCCAGTATAAGAATGATACCCGCTATGTACATCTCTACTATCCAGAGCGTTTTGATGTTGATTATATGGGCAGGAGCCGTAAGCAGCACTATTGCAGTTCCTCCAAATATTGCCCCACCATTATATATTACTCCTATAGCAGTGGAACGGAATCTCTTGCTGAATGATTCGGCCAGGAAAACAGGAAGCGCAGAGAATATCAGTGCTTCCAGGAATAGTTGAATCGAGAACACCAGTGTAAACATAAATAGATTTGTCGTGTATCCGAAGATAACAAACAGTGCTGTGGGGACCGTGAATATTACAGAGAATATGAGCATTGGAATCCTCCGGTCACTGAAACCTTTTGCCAGTATTCCACCGCTCCATACACCCAGCAGCGAGAAGAAGTTAATCACCAGTAGAGCATATAAAAGACCTGCCCCCAGGTTGAGAAAGTCATCACTACCGATAACCGGGTAAAACGATCCAGTAGCGGTATTCATAAACAGGAGGCCTGCTGTAATCATCAATCCGAAAGCCACACTCCTCCCATTTTTAAACATTTTTCTTACAGGGGACCTCTCAACCTCATTGCTTTTCTTCATTTCGTTAAATACTTTTGTCTCCTTTGACAGGCGCCTTATGATCAGTGTAATAATTCCGGGAATTATGGATGTGAGCATCAGTATTCTCCACCCATATGATGCAAATGCCGATGTTCCCATCACACTCAATAGGAGTATCTCGACAAAAACGATGAGGAAATATCCTGTTCCATAGCCGGACTGTACGAATGCTCCAGCCTGTTCCCTTTTTTCAGGTCTTACACTCTCCATGGATAAAGCTGTGCCCCCACCGTATTCTGCACCTGCGAATATTCCATCCAGAAATAGTAGGGCATAGAGCAGTATTGGTGAAACAATGCCTGCCTGTGAATATGTTGGGAGCAACCCTATAGCTGCCGATAGCACTGAAAATCCAACTATGGAAATGCTGAGCATATTCTTTCTCCCCCTTTTATCACCGATGAAATTGCCCAGAATTGCAGACCCAAAAGATCTTGCCGCTGCACCAAATGTTACAGGGAGTAGTGTTAATACCAGTGCCAGATAACCGAGCGATTTGGGAAATATCAATATGCTCATATAAGAGAATACTAGAAGGTATGCAATAGATGTATATCCATCCAGTATCCATCCACCCCATGCTGCCGAAACCTGCAGTATTTCATTTCCTGTAAATCCCATAAATTTACCATTAGACATAAGAGTTCCTCCTGATGAAATACACGGCATTAAACAGCCATGTTAAAAAACATTACTGAAGTACATTCAAGGATTTATATATACTATATATATTTATTTATAAAAACAAATTTAAAATTAAAAATTATTCTGTTTCAAAATTAGCATAATTTATATTTTCACTGTATGATTCTTTTTTATTTACATGCCTGGAGGTATATCCATAGTATACTCCTATATAGATTAAAAGCCCTATCAGCGATCCAAACAGTGCCTCCGGGAAATAATTGAATATGAAATCGTATGGGCCTATTCCAAATATTGCAATTACGGTTCCTATCAGTGCAGGGATAAGGGCATCTATTCTAACGTTCATGAAAATAGATTTCGGTATATTGTAGTAATCGCCCACCTTTGTTGTATGCCTTAAATGTACAAACCAGTCAAATATTAATATGAATGTAAATGGAAATATAATTGCCGCCAGGGTATCGATAAAAGTCTCTATGTGTGCCAGAATTCCTGCTATTGCAAGTATAATTCCGCCTGTGCCAAGAAGAATTGTTGCTATGGGCTGGGCCAGTTTTTCATTTGTTTTCCTTTTAAATGCGGGTTGGAGGGCTGCCAGAAGGTCTGCAGTGGCAGGGTATAAATTCATGGCATTTGTGTGAATTATAGCCAGGGACACGCCCAGCGCTGCAATGAATACTACAATGTCGAAGAGACCATGAAGCCCCGGAAATGAAAGTACTGCAATATTCCAGCCTGTGCCGGGATCCACACTATTTCCAACCAGGCCTATCAATCCCATGAGCAATACAGGAATCATAATTCCCACAGGGCTGGAGATGAAATACCTGCACCGCTTTGACGCCGAATCTTTATCTGAATATGGATATCCGAATCTGGTCTGGGTCGAAATTTTATATGACCATGCAAGTATGGAAAAACCCAGAAGAAAATTAAGTGCACCTCCCCATGTAAAGGATCCTATGGGATGCATTAGCATGGAGAAATTGATTCTGTACGATGTGAGGAGGAAATATGCCAGAATAATATAGCTTACAATTAGAACAGGGGCGCTATACCTGAAGAAGTATTCCAGCCATTTTGCCCCGAATAGCACCAGGACAACCTGAACTATTCCCATTACCACATACCAGATAATTATATTTGAATGGGTTAAACCGCTTATAATCGCTGCGCCGACAGTATCGTTCAAACCGAAGAATCCAAGATTCAGAAATGTGAAAACGAGGGAATAGGCCCCGGATGTCATGAATCCATATGTTTTTCTTGAAACTACTAAAGATGGAACAGGAATCTGCCTGCCCATCTCTGCTACAAGCCCGGCAGGTATAACACCTATGAGCAGTGCAAGGATTATCGCTATCGTTGCGAAAGGAATTCCCATGTTATATAACTCAAGCCCGACAATAGGTGTAAGTGCAGAAGCACTTGCCATTGCCCAGAATATAAGTATTTTTCTAGAAGACATTGTCCTGGCACTATTGGGAATTGGATTTACCCCAACCACTTCCAGCCGGTGTTCCACAACTTCATTATCAAAACTCTTAACTACCATAAAAGGGCAAAATAAATGTGTATTTAAATATACTTATTAAAATATCAACACTATTTTTGTTTTGAATGGGATGCCATATTTCTATACTGATTATCTTTTTTTGTGAATAAACTTTATAATGATAATAATCTAGAGTTTTTTCATCATTATTTTCTCGATGCTGTGGTCTTTTCCCTTCTCAATAATCAATTCTGCCCTGTATCTGGTCTTGACAATATTCTCCTCATAGTTTTTACCGTTAATGCCGTCCCATATCTTTGAAGCAGTTTCTAAGGCCTCCTCGCGGGTAAACCTTGAATATTTCTGAAAATAGGAATTCTTATCCCTGAAGGCAGTTTCCATTAGCATAAAGAACCGTTCTATAAACCATTGCTTGATATATTCTACATTTGAGTCTATAAAAATAGAAAAATCTAGAAAATCTGAAACGTATATCTGATTATCTGTTTTCGAATGGTCTATCTGCAGGATATTCAGACCCTCAAGTATCAGTATATCTGGATTAACAATTTCCTGTTTTTCCCTAAGTATATCATATTTCAGATGTGAATACACAGGAATCTCTACGCTGGATCTTCCAGATTTAATATCAACCAGAAAACTGATGAGTTTCTGCATATCATAACTTTCAGGGAATCCCTTTCTTTCCATAAGGTTCTCCTCTGTTAGCCTTGCATTGCTTTTTAGAAAATTATCTGTGGAAACTATATAAATTCTATATTCCGGATTAATCCTTTCAAGCAGTGTCTTCAGCAATCTGGAGGTAGTGCTCTTGCCAACTGCTACACTTCCTGTGACGCCTATAATGAAAGGCATTTTATCTGGATTAATGCCCATGAACCTGTTCCGTTCCATATACAGATTCCTGTTATTATTGATTGAAAGCTCAAGTAGCCTGGTGATGGGGAAGTAAAAATCTCTTATCTCTGACTCAGTAATTTTATCATTCAGGGCGAGGACCTTTCTAACATCATCTGCAGAAAGTTTGATAGCAAGATTTCCACGCCTCTGTGCCCATTCATCACGGTTGAACACAAGATAGAGGCTGGAACTTATCTTTCCCCGGGAAACAGGCGCTTCATCCATATTCTTAAATGTTTACAGACTATTTAAACCATCCAGCTCTGGAGCTATTGTTTGTTAAAAATTGCTTTTAATATCGTTTTTTATTTTTTCCAGGAGCCCGTTTAAGTCATTCCAGTTGCGTACTATGCCGTAGGAAAAAGAATGGTCTAGCATGAGATTGTTCTGTCCTGTAGCAAAGCTTCTGGTATCTGTCTGAAAACCTATGCAAATTTTTCCATATGCATAGGCCATGCCCAGTTCCACACATGCCCCTTCGTCAGGAACCCGGCCATCCATTACCATGATCAGTGCAGAAGAATCCTTGAGGGCGCTGACATCTCGATCAAAAACTCTTTTGCTGGTTTCCGGCCATAACTTAGGATCTTTAAGGAGCATTTCATCCTCACCTCCATCTCTCTGTGGCAGATATGTTGAAAATCCCCTTTCTTCCAGAAATTTTGATACAGTTTCATTGAATTTGATCTCCATCTCATTGAAAAGAGGGGCGGAAATATAAATATCATATCTTTTCATGTGGATGGATATCTAACAATATTAAAGATTTTCCGGATCACAGGTATAAAACTCCTGTTATTTCCCTGCAATACGTGGCATAATCAATTGTCATGGCAATCCGGTGCCCTGATTCCACATTTTCATCCAGTGATGTCACACCATTAGCATCCACCTTTATCCTGCCCTTTAGAAATTTAAAGGCCCCTGAATTTATGGCAGCGTATGCTGCGATTGGATCGTGCAGTTCATAACTTCCATGCTTTTCCAGCATAAACTCTGTTGCCTTTGCAATAAAATCGCCCACCTTACTGCTATCATGAACTTTTAAGGGAGTTTTTATTGCAAGTTCGGGGTTCATAGTCAGATCAAGGGGTACCAGGGTTATCTTGGCGTCAATGCCAAAAACAATTTTCGCTGCTTCCGGATCATAGAATATATTGAATTCGGATTCACCCATATTCCCCTTTCCCCAGGAAGTCCTTCCAAATGCACCACCCATGATAGTTATATCTAATATGTTTTTCTGAATATCAGGATCCAGCCTTAAAAGCAGCCCCAGGGATGTAAGTGGTGATGTGCATATGATCCTGTATTTTTCATGTTTGAGCGCCTCATACATGCGGATAATACCGTTCTCCTTGCCCACAAATGGAATATCAGGAAATTTGTAGCAGGCAAGCCCATTCTTTCCATGGAAGTCTTCATAATAATGTGGTTTAACTATGGGTGTGTAGGATCCAGGATAAACAGGGCAACCGAATTCAAGAATACTGGCTATGCCCACGGTATTCCTGTATGTATTTCCAAGTAATGAATTTCCAGACTGGGCTACAATAAATTCTGGAGTAATCCCATGCCTTTTTAGCAATATCATTGCCATGGCATCATCCACGCCAGTGTCAACAATTAAAATTATCTTTTCCATGCTCTGTAATAGGCATTTAATAAAAATATCTTATTATAAAAAACGTATAAGTTTATTTTTATTTATTACCCATTATTTAGGTCTCAATTGCCCATAACCTTGTTTATACAGTAAATTATTACACCTATGCCTGAATTTTATTTATTTGACTAATGACGCTACAGGAAATATTAGAAAATTAACTTTAACATGCCACTTAATTTCCCTGTGAAAACATTATATCCTTATGCATTTTTAAGTTAATAGAGGTATTGATATTAATGAGAACAATAATTGTAACAGGTTCTAATAGGGGCATAGGTTATTCCATAGCGAAATATCTTGCCGAAAGGCATTATAGGATTATAATGGTTGATTATGATAGATCTATTAATGAAACTGGATCCAAAATGAATGAATTATATGGAAATGTAGAGGGTATCCAGTGCGATGTTTCCAGCTATGAAAAGTGCGAGGAAGCATTTTCAACAGTTGACAGGCATGAGATATATGGCATAGTAAACAATGCCGGAATTAACAGGGATGTAATGTTTAAAAATATGACGTACGAACAGTGGGATGCAGTTATAAAAACAGATCTTTACAGCATGTTCAATGTTACCAAACAGTTTGTCAACTCCATGATTGAAAATAATTCAGGGAGAATAGTAAACATATCATCAGCCAGCTGGAACGGCAATATAGGCCAGGCAAATTATTCATCTGCAAAGGCAGGCGTAATAGGGTTCACAAAGACTCTGGCCCGGGAACTGGGAAAATACGGGATAACATCCAATGCAGTAGTTCCAGGTTTCATTAAAACACCTATGACTGATGCCATGCCTGATAAAATCAAAGAAAAATTTATAGAAAAAATACCCTTAAAACGTATAGGAACCCCGGATGATGTAGCAAATGCTGTGGAATTCCTTATGAAGGAAGAAAGTAGCTATATTAATGGCATCCTGCTCGAAGTTGGAGGGGGGATGTTTCTGTGAAAACAATGCTTGAGGTTTTGAAAGAAAACAGGAGTGAACTGCCATTTATTCATTATTTTGGCTCCGTGATTTCATATGGTGATTTTGAAGAATATACCAACGCGATTGCTGCCCAGATTTCTACTTACTGCGATCCTGGTGATACTGTTGCCATAATATCTGAAAACATCCCCCAGTTTCCCATGGTTCAGTATGCAGCATGGAAGAATTCATCCATATTCATTCCTCTTAGCCCCATTGATTCAGAGACAGAAATAATCTCAAAACTGGAGTTTACAGCCACCCATCTTGTAATAATCAGCAGTGAATTCAGAGAAAAATTTTCCGGCATAAAATCATTGAAGGGCATTTCTGTTCTATACACATCCCCGGAAACTTTTGGAAAAATCCCACCGGAATTAAGGATCAAATTTATTCATGAAGAACCTATTGAAGATCTGTTTATCAGGAAAAAACCTGTTTTTAATGCTATAAATCCAGATATCAATGATATTGCCATGCTAGTATTTACATCCGGAACAAGCGGCAGGCAGAAGGCTGCGGTAATCAGGCATAAAAATATCTATGCAGCTTCTTACATTTACCGGGAATGGTATGATGTATCAGTGCAAGATAAAAACCTCTGCATTGCCCCGTTTTTCCATATTACCGGGCTCATATTCGGGATATCTCTTACAGTAATTTCAGAGTCATCCATGGTAATGACATATAGATTTGATGCAATGAATGCCCTTGAAACTATTGAATCTGAGAAGACATCAATAACCATGTTCGTGGCAACCGCATTCCGGGCCATGTTGAATTCCTGGTCAGATATTCCCAATGTAAAAATCAGGGTTGCTTCCATGAGGTTATGGTCTGCAGGTGGAATGCCTATGCCGGTTAAAACCCAGTATGACTGGAGGTCCATGACAGGAAAATGGATACATATGGCATATGGCTTAACTGAAAGCACATCACCGGTAGCATTATGGGAATATCC
>JAJZXS010000022.1 GCA_021806295.1 Thermoplasmata archaeon | reverse complement strand
AAATTTCATAATACGGTATGTGGAATGCCAGGGAAAAGGCGAAGGATGCAAGTATGAGGTTAACTGTTAGCCAGCCAAGTGTATTCAGCCACTGAAGCCCCGTCATGAATATGCCAAAATGCTTACCTAAGGCCCTTCTGCCAAGTATCATCTGGGGAAGCCCTGTAAGCGTACCAGTTTTTGACATAAACCCGACCAGGAGCGACCCCATTATGCTCCCGAGCACCATGGAAAATACTGCCATCTGGATGCTAAGGCCGAGCAGTACGGGTATAAACCCGATGGCAAAGTCCCCCACCGTCAGATTGGAGGCAAACCAGATGGTAAAGAGTTCGGAGGAGTTATTTTTCCGCATGTCAAGTGGAACAGGGTCGAATTCCCCATATGTATATTTAGGATTTACATTATCCTTATTCTCAAGATGCACAGACAGGTATACAAAATTATATAATTAGTTTTTTCAATGTCCAATTATCCAGAATCCCAATGAACATTTAATTCAATAGGTTTAAATTCTATTTTTTATATTGATTTACAATGAACGACATCTCCAAAAAGATTGAGGCCATACTTTATTCATCCAGGGAGCCATTAAAGGCATCAGAAATTTCAGAGTACCTGGGGATCAGTACTGCCGAATTCAGCAGGGCGATAAGGGAGATATCCAGAAACTATGAGGAAATCAACAGCTCTTTGAAGGTTGGACAGTTCGGAAACAGTTATAAAATTAAATTGAGTGAGGATATGATCCCATTTGTGGAACCTTTTATAGAGAAGGAATTTACAGAAAAACAGCTTGCAATGCTGTCCTATATTTTCAAGATGAATGGTGAGGCCATATCAGGAGACCTCAGGGAAAATTTTGGCTATGATTATAAGGAGGACCTTGAAAAGTTGAAAAAGGGTGGAATGGTGTCGGCCAGGAAGTACAGAAATACACATAAATATAAGGTCACAACAGAGTTTCACCGTAAATTTAATATTAACAAGAGGACATTACGTGCAGAGGAACAATGAACGTTTTACTTGTAGGCAGTGGAGGCAGAGAGGATGCGATTGCAAGGAAAATCAGGGAAACTGATACACTGTATTCTGTGGTTACCAATGACAACCCTTCAATATTGAGTCTTTCAAGAGATATTATGGAATACACCAGAGATTCATATAAAATAGTTGATTTTGCAAAAAAAAATAAAATTGACATTGCATTTATTGGGCCTGATGGAGTCCTGGAAACAGACCTTGTTGACATGCTTCTGGAGAATCATATACCGGTTGCATCTCCCACACAGAAGGCGGCAATGATTGAAACTTCTAAGGAGTACATGCGCAGCCTGATGAAAAAATACAGGATAAAAGGAGATATTGAAAACACAGTGGTAAGAAACAGGGAAGACCTCGAAAAATTCTTCAGGGATAACGATGGTGAATATGCGATTAAACCCATAGGGCTCACAGGTGGAAAAGGAGTTAAGGTCATGGGGCTCCAGATAAATGGGGTTGCCGAGGCAATAGCATATGCATCGGAAATCATTGAAAGGGATGGAAGGGTATTGCTGGAAAAGAGGGAAACCGGTGAGGAGTTCTCAATTCAGGCATTCACAGACGGGACACACATTGCATTCATGCCAGTTGTACAGGATTATAAAAGGCTTTACGAGGATGATCTCGGCCCGAACACGGGGGGAATGGGTTCTATTTCTGATAGAAATTTTATACTGCCTTTCATTACAATAGATACCGTTAACGAGGCCAGGGAAATCCTCAAAAAAATTGTGGATTCCATGAGAGAGGACGGTAATGCATTTAAGGGGGTTATATATGGCCAGTTCATGGATACAGATCACGGAGTAAAGGTTATTGAGGTTAATTCCAGATTTGCAGACCCTGAGGGCATAAATGTCCTCACACTCCTGAAGTCAAATCTAGTAGATATTTTTCTGGATATTTACAGTGAAACCCTCAAGGACAATATTAAATTCCTGAATAAGGCCACTGTGCTTAAATATATCGTACCACCGGGATATGGCATAAAACCTGCTGAGTCAGAAATTACAATTAAGGATAATATAGAATCTGATAGGTTCAAACTGTACTATTCTTCTGTTTCAGGAACAATGAACCGGGTAAAAACTTCTAAATCAAGGGCTCTGGCCCTTATAGGAATCGGTGACAGCATTTATGAAGCTTCAGATATAGTAGAGGAAAAATTGCAGTATATATCTGGCGATTATTACATCAGGCACGACATAGGAACTGAACAGATGCTGAAAAGAAAAATTAAAGGTTAATGGTTCCAAATACCCTTGGGACTATATTATTGCTGGCAACCACAGCCCTGTTTTTTACCACAGGAATTTTTTTATCAAGGATAATATGATCGTTTTCGAACTTTCCCCTCTGGAATCTCATTATGTCAGATATAAACACTTCGAAGTTATCACCGAGATTCAGTTTCAGGCTTTTCTGCGGAATTACTTTGCCCTTTATTTCCTCTGCGTATCTGAATGGTTTATCAGACAGAAACATGCCGCGCTCCATATCGGTGGGCTCTATGTTTTTAAGGGCGAGCCCAACCCTGGACCCTGAAGGTGCAGTTTCAACATCCTCATCATTCATCTGTATTGACCTCACCTCAACCTCCCTGTCCAGATCAGAGAGTATAAGCTTCTGGTGCCTTGACACTTTACCAGATAGAACAAAACCCAGTGCCACTGTGCCCACTCCCTTTACCTTGAAGAAATGGTCTATAACGGTAATATTATCATTATCACTGCGGCTTATTTTCACCTTTTTTATTTCATCTATAAGCTCCATGGGTTTTCCCTGGAAAAATTTGAACCCGGTCAGGGATGTGTTTTCCAGTATTTTTTTAACTGCTGGCTGCTGTTCTTCTGTGGCTATTATAAATCCTGTGGTTTTCCCCATGAGGTCAAGTGCAACTATAACTTCACCAAGGTCACGGTTTATTGCAGTTACCTTTATTATTGCCATATCTGAAGGGTATATGGAGTCTGTAAGCGATGAGATTTTCTCTGGATACTTAACCGGCTCGATAAATGTCATTATGGTATCACCGTCCTTTCTATGATATAACTGTATATCGCTATTAGTTCCAACCTTGGCAATCTCCTTTATGTAATCGGAGGCATTGTAGCAAAAGATGCTGTATGATTCCATAGGATAGTTATGCATTAAAGCTTAAAAAGATTTAACTCTTAAGCGGGAAGCCCACAGCGTTATATATGGGAGGATGTCACCAATTTAAATAAAAATTTATAAGAATATCTATGCAGAATTCCTGGATTTCAATCCCTGAGGCCAGCGCTATCAAGTATTATATTCTTGAGCAGCACTGCCATTTCATCAGAATCGGATGGTGTTCTTGCACGTGCATATTTTATTCCATGATCTGATAAAAAGTCCCTGTATTTTACGTCCAGATCGTAGAGAATTTCCAGATGCTCATAAAGAAATCCCACAGGCGATACCAGTATACTGTCCACGTTATCCTTCCTGAACTGATCCAGCAGGTCATAAATTGATGGCTGAATCCATTTCCCGTAGGGACCCTGGCTATAGAAAGCAGTGTAGTATTTATTTATACCGAGTATTCTGGAAATGTCCTTTGCATTCCTTTCAAGGGAATTGACATAATCGCTTTCATCATCAATCAAAGGGAGGCTGTGGGCTGTAAACAGGAAGTCGTCATATTCATACATATACCTGCTTATTTCAGATGCCCACATGCAGGCCAGTATGTTTCTATCCAGTCCATTAATGAATTTTAATTTTACATTTTTCCCGTTCAATCCTTTTTGCAGCGGAATTTCATAAGATTTTTTAATGTTGTTTGACTTAAATGCAAAGAGTGGAAGTGCTATGATTTCCTCGTAATCCGGATCAAGGGATGAGACCACCTCTTCTATACCTGGGTGCCAGTGCTTGTATGCATCCACAATATCAAAATCTCCGTATTTTGCCAGGAGCCTCTCTACCTTCTCCATGAGATTTTTTATAATATGATTTGAAGGGGAATGGCCATTTACCATTTCATATTTTTTGATGTTCTCATCCATAATCTTTTCCGGTACGGGCCTGCCCTCAAAAATCCCGGACAGGTATGCCGGCACATCTTCTATCCTTTCAGGGCTGCCATAACTGAGCAGTATAACCTTTTTCATTACTGCGTATTTTTTCCACAGATTTATTATTTTCTTAAAAATAATTATAAAGGTTAATGGAAATTGTGTTCATGTACTGTTTCAACGATTTCCTTAAGTGTGCTTGGTGATGTTTCAGGAAGCACGCCATGACCCAGGTTGAACACATAGTTATTTATTCCTGCGGTCTGCTTCAGAATTGATTTTGTTTCCGCTATAGCTGATTCTTTACTGTACTGTGCAACATAGGGATCAAGGTTGCCCTGGATTCCAATCTCCGGCCTGAGTATTTTTCCGGCATGGCTTATGCTTGTTCTCCAGTCAAGGCTGATAACATCTGGCTTTATATCATTGAACTGTTCAATCATGCCCGAATTTCCTGTTGAGAAGTATATAAGAGGTATTTTGCCTTTTATTTCACCCACGATTTCCATTATGTCCTTTTTCAGATATTTCTCAAACATATAGGGTGAAAGTGATCCCAGCCATGAATCAAAAATTTGTACTGCATCCACACCGGCACTGATCTGCATTTTCAAATAGGTTATGATCATGTTTTTAATCATATTTTTGATGCCTGTAAAAGCACTGTCATTGATCATAATTTTTTTGGTGTATATGAGGTTATTATCGGATGTGCCGGCCAGAAGATAGGACAGCACTGTTATGATTCCCCCGGAAAACCCTATTATAGGTGTCTCAGGATGTTTTTGCTTGAACAGCCTTATGGCGTCCATTGTCCGGTATTGCAGTGCATTGCTATCAAATTCATGGATACCGTGCATATCGCGATTATTCCTGTATCCATTTTGGATCACCGGGCCATTTGCATTGAAATCTATGCTGTATCCCATTGCCTCCAATGGAAGTATTATGTCTGCAAATATAATTGCCGCATCAACCTTAAGTACGTTTACAGGGAGATAGGTTATTTTTTCCGTAATGGCAGGGTCCATGCACATCTGCCTTATATTATAGTTTTTTCTGATTTCCTGATATTCGCTCATATACCGCCCGGCCTGGCGCATAAACCACACAGGTATCCTCTCATGCTGGTCTCCGTGCAATGCCGCAATAAAATTATTCATGGCTTTACCCGCCTTATTGTCCTGGGATACGGAATTGTTTCCCTTATATTGGAAAGCCCGCATATCCACATTACAAGCCTGTCAAGCCCAAGACCGAAGCCACTATGCGGTATGCTTCCATATTTCCTGAGGTCAACATACCAGTAATAATCTTCCGGGCTGAGCCCGTTTTTCTTGATCCTGTCAAGGAGCTCCTCCAGGTCATAAATTCTTTCACCCCCGCCGAGGATCTCCCCGTAACCCTCGGGGGCAAGCAGATCATGGCAGAGTATCTCTCCTGGGCTGTCCGGATCCGGCCTGTGGTAAAATGTCTTCAATGATTCCGGGTAGTCTGTAACAAATATTGGATTGTCGAAATGTACCATTATTCCATATTCTTCATCTGCACCCAGGTCATCCCCATATTTCAGGTTCATCCCGAATTCCCTTGACTTCTCTATGAGGTCCCTGTATCTTATTCTCTGAAATGGAACTTTTATGTTTTCAAGCCTGGCCGGGTCCCTGTTGATTATTTTGAGGTCTTCCATGTTATTTTTCAGCACCTCATCTATGATGAATTTGATCATTTTTTCCTCATCCTCCATCATATCCTCGTTGTTATACCATGCGGCCTCGCCCTCTGCGTGCCAGTATTCCGTGAGGTGTCTTCTTGTACGTGATTTTTCCGCCCTGAAGCTGGGGGCTATTGTAAAGACCTTTTCCAGGCTGAATATCATGGTTTCAAGATAAAACTGTGAGCTCTGGGTCAGGTTAACCTTTTCACCGAAGTAATCCACATTGAAAAGCGATGCACCACCCTCAGTGGCAGTTGAAACAAACATGGGAGCCTGCACCTGATAATATCCATTCCCGTAAAAATAATCTGTGAAAGCCTTGAACACCGTTGACCTTATTTTCAGTACAGCGGTGAATTCCCGGCTCCTGAGCCATAGATGCCTGTTGTCCAGCAGAAATTCTTCGCCCAGGTCCCGGGCTATGGGAAAATTTTCGTTTCGCTCATAAATCTTGTAAGTATTTATGGAAATCTCATAACCTGTAACTGCCCGGGGATCCTTTCTTATGGTCCCGGACAGTTCCAGGCTGCTTTCTACCGTAAGGGATGACAGGTCCTTCATGGCATCTGCGCTCAGGTCGTCTGAGGATGCCACACACTGTACAATATCTGTTGAATCCCTTAGGACAATAAATGTAATCCTCCCTGAACTTCTAATTCTGTATACCCATCCCCTTATGGAGACTTCTTTTCCCGTAAAATTATCTGACAATACATCCCTGATTTTTTCCATTGGGAGTGAATGGGAATTATGCATATATTTTTTAGGTTTCTAAAATACATAAATATTTATAATATTATTAAATTCTTTATCAGTATTTTAGAGGAGAATTAATATGTACATATTGCTTGAGGATGAATACGTAATCAGGGTTCCGCCTGAACTGTTAAATGATGATTATTCTGAGGCCGTTATTGAAGCTTCAAAATCAATTCTGGAGGGGAAACTGGTAGACATACTGGAAGGTGAAAAAAGCCTGGGAAAATCATACATAGTTTCAGTAAGCAACATTGAAATGAAGGGTGAAGGCACCATAGTTCATGGGGATGGTGGGGTCTACCAGCCCATTCATTACACTGCCCTTGCATACTTCCCCAGGATGCAGGAGGTTGTTGATGGAATCGTCGAGGGAATCCAGAAATTTGGTGCATTCATAAGATTCGGGCCCTTTGAGGGCTTGTTGCATATCAGCCAGATCATGGATGATTCCATAAATGTAGATATGGATAATCAGAGAATAGTAGGAAAAGATACCAAGATGGAGCTAAAAGTTGGAGATAAGATCAGGGTGAGAATAGTTGCATTGAATCTTGCGTCTGCATCACTATCTGACAGCAAAATCGGATTTACCGCGAAACAGCCAGGTCTGGGAAAACCTGAGTGGATACAAAAACAGGATATAAATAATTGAGGGATAAGATGGCGAAAGTATATAAGGCCTGCAGGATATGCAAAAGATTGACAACCGAGGATGTATGCCCCGTCCATGGCGAGGAAAGAACAAAACCGGACTGGTTCGGCTTTTTGATTATAAATGATATACATTCACAAATAGCCCAGAAGGCAGATATAAAGGAACCAGGTATATATGCCATTAAAGTTAGATCATGATATTGCGGTGGGAGATCATGCGAGAAATGCCATAAAGAGTTTTAAATATTCTTTATGCAATTTGGATGATATCAGGCTTCTTGCAATGCATAATAAAATTGTATCTGTTGGTGATGTTACAACAGAAAAACTTTTAAAAGCAGGGATAGAGATTAAACTCCAGGTTGTTGACCTTGTAACAAAGAGGGATGAGAGGCACTTTGAACATGTGGAAGGATCCTGTGAGGTTGCGAATCCACCAGGAACCATATCGCTGCAGTTGATGGATGCCATTGCCCATTTTATGGGACAGGATAAAATTGGGAGAATTGAGGTCAGCGGAGAGGAGGACCTGGCAGTAATACCAATAATCTTTTATGCAGATAATAATACAGTAATAGTTTATGGTGTACCGGATACAGGTATGGCATTCATAAAAGTTAATGAGGACATAAAAAAAGAAATTGAAAATATGATAATGGAGATGTATGGAAATGAGCAATGAAAAAATGATAAAAAATTTCAGCGTTGATTCAGAAAGGGATAACAAGCTGCTGTTCAGAAAGGAGATAAAATATACTCTGGATTTCAAATCTGGAAAAACTGTAAGCAGAAAGGAAATAAAGGATCTTTTTGTGGATTATTACAAGGCCAAGGAGGATGTAATAATAGTGGACAGGAATATACAGGAGACCGGAAAGGATTCACTTAAAGGTTATGTTAAAATATATGATACAAAGGAACACGCTATGTTATATGAGCCTGATTATGAACTCATAAGAAATGGATTAAAGGAAAAGGAGAGTAAATAATGGAAAAGAGAGAATTGTACGCGGTTGAAGAAGGGAAGGTAGTAAGAAAGAGGAGAACATGCCCCAGATGCGGTGCAGGTGTTTATCTTGCAGAGCATTCAGACAGGTATACATGCGGAAAATGTGGTTATACAGAATTTAAGAAGAAAAAATAATTTTTATAAATTATAAATAAGCCCGGTTGTTTCTCCGGCCTGTTTTTCTATTGCATTTATTCTACGCCTTATCAATTCAGATGTTTCTTTATCTTCTGATTTTAGGCTGAGAAGGCTTACAAGCATGGTTAATTCATAATCAAGTATCATGCTGAGATTCCTCAGGTATTCTGCCTTGCCCTCAGGTACCTTCTTTCTCTCTGTAGCTACGAAGCAATCCATATGTACCGGCCCTTCCTTCGTGAAGGTAAATTTCTCACCTGTCTTTATTATTTTGTTGCATACATAACATCCGTATTCCATGATACCCTATGAATTTGCAGATGTTAAATTTATCGCTGCTAAGGAATTTACATACATTTTATTTATTGATCTTCTTTACCATTAACTTCAGGCCGCTACGCCCTGTGACCACAACCCTGTCAAATTTTTCTATATCTTCCTCACCTGTGTTTACAACCTCCCATGAAACCCCATCTATGGTAATGAATCCACTGCCATTTTTACTGATTTTATTGCTGGCGACTCCTATGGCATTTGACATTGATTCTGAACCGGTATAATGCCTTCCCCGCTGTGATGAAATAATTTTATAAAGATAATAAACGGTAAACGTGATTATTACTATAAACGCCACGATGGCCAGAATTACTGCAAATATAAGGCTGCCAGGTACCGCGCTGGCATAGTCCACCAGAAGGGAATTCATCATGCTGTCTATCATAGATTAATATACTATACTTTATTAAAAGAATTTCTATTAATTTTTTTAAATGAAGAAAAGATTGCTTAAAAAATACTATAATGGAAGTTACTGGTACATATTCTTCGGTGCAGCGCCCGCATCCAGAACTTCTGATATAAGTTTCTCGGCATCCTCGCTCCCCAGCCCCAGTGAAGACATTAAATAATTCTTTATGTCCTCCCTGGATTTTCCAGCCTTTGCCATTTCCTTTATCATCATGCCTGTTCTCTCTATTACGCTTGCATTGAATTCATCCTCAAGATTTAGTGCCCTCACCATGAGGTAAAAAGCTGCAAGAATAGTGTTGAGACCGGTATTAAGAACATCCCTGGTAAATGTGGTTGCATCAAAATCTTCCCTTGCCACAACCTCCTCATTTATTCCGTCCAGCATGAATTTTACTAGTTCCACCCGGGCGTTCAGCAGAAGAAGTGTCCTGTAGATCTTCAATCGTGGTTCATTTTCAATTGTAGCCGTTTCCATGCCAGTTCTCACTATGAGGTTTATTGCCCCCTTTTCACTGTCAGCGTATAGAAATATATCAAAGGGAATTTTTTCATTCTGGAGCACCGTATAATCTCCAGCCTTGGATATAGTCCATTTAAGATCTATAAGCGTTTTTGCATTATCGTTTCCTGAACTAAGCCATTTAACAATTTCGTCT
>JAJZXS010000042.1 GCA_021806295.1 Thermoplasmata archaeon | reverse complement strand
GATTAATTTTTTGTCCTGCCCTGCTCTCATTTCAAAGCTCAGTTCTATGAAATCACCATCATTCATCAATAATCACCGATAATTTACTGTATGGAATTATTTATTTCTATTTATATTTATTGAAATCATGTGTTTGCGTGCCAGTAGCTTCAGATATTCTGAGAAATGTGGTATTTAATCACCATTATACTGGAGATATCCTTTCAACTATGAATATCTATATGCCAAAAATCGTCCATACATAGTGACACCACGGCAAATTATAAAATGCTTTCATAGTATCCCAATCTAAACACATTTATATTAAATTGGAATGTTATTTATATGAAAATATATATTGATGGAGTGTGGAAGGATTCGTCAAACCAGGCAGTTCTGAATAAATATAATCCCAGCACAGGAGAGGTAATAGATACATTCCCTGCTGCAACAAAATCAGATGTTGATGCGGCAATGGATTCCTCCGAGAGCGCATTTAAATCCTGGTCCGAGATGGGAAGCCCCGACAGAGCAAAAATACTTTACCGTGCCGCTGACCTTATAGCCAGGAGCAGGGGTGACCTGGAAAACATTCTAACACTGGAGGTCGGGAAAATAAAAAGGGAAGCTGCTGATGAGGTAGATGGTGTTCTTGACCAGATACAGTACTATGCTGAATTCGAGAGGAAGCTCACAGGGGACATAGTTGAGGGAACAACTCCTGACAGGAAAATATTCCAGTACAAGGTTCCATACGGAATTGTTGTTGCCATAACCCCGTGGAATTTCCCGGCAGCGATGGTGGTCAGAAAGCTTGCCCCGGCACTGCTTACAGGAAATACAGTGATTTTGAAACCAAGTTCTGATACCCCTCTGACCGCTGAATGGCTGGTAAAGAAATTCATAGAGGCGGGAATTCCAAAAGGCGTATTGAACTTTATAACAGGCAAGGGATCAGAAATAGGGGATTATATAGTAAACCACAAGAAAGTGGCACTTGTTACTATGACAGGGTCCACATCAACCGGTCAGAGAATAATGCAAAATGCATCATCCAACATGGCAAAATTGATCCTGGAACTGGGTGGAAAAGCCCCTTTTATGGTGTGGAAGGATGCCGATATAATGAAGGCGCTTAAAAGCCTTGTATGGGCAAAATATCTAAACGTCGGGCAATCGTGCATAGCAGCTGAGAGACTCTACATACATGAGGGCATATACGATAATTTTATGTCCAAATTCATTAAGGTAACAAAAAAGCTTTCCGTAGGAAATCCGGAAACATCGGATGTCGGCCCTCTCATAAATAAAGGCGCCCTGTCTGATATGGAAAAAACTGTTCAGGAAGCTAAGGATTCTGGCTATAAAATACTGACAGGTGGTGCTCCTCCGGTTCTTCAGGGAAAATTCGGGAGTGGGTACTTCTTCGAACCAACAATCATAGATAACGTTGACCAGAAATCTGATCTGTTCCAGAACGAAATATTCGGGCCTATAATCGGTACCCAGAAGGTTTCAACAATGGATGAACTTTATGAGAAGGCCAATGATTCCAGGTTCGGACTTGCCTCATATCTATTTACAGAGAGCCCAGAATTGATGCTTGAAGCCTCAGAAAAGGTCAGGTTCGGTGAACTATACATAAACATGCCCGGCCCCGAGGCATCCCAGGGGTACCATACTGGATTCAGGATGACTGGCCAGGCAGGAGAGGGTAGCAAATACGGAATTGGGGAATATCTCAAATTGAAGAATGTCTACGTGGATTATTCAAGAAAACCGTTGTTTATAAACACAATAAACAACAGCGTATTTGATAACCTTTAAAATTTTAACAGGTATAAATTTATTTATATTTTATTAGAAATCATGGAGCGAGTTGAATAATTTATTCTATTATTATGGTATCAATATATATTTATGCTGACACTTTATTAAGAAAATGTGAAGCATGCCAAACCTGAGGATCTTGAAAACATTGAATCACTCTTAATGCAGATACGTACCATAAATAACCTTAAGGAGAAACAGTTAGGACATTTTTATTTCAAAGGCATAAATATAGTTCATTTCCATATAGATAATTCAAGGATATTTATCGATATAGGTGATTCAAGAACAGAAATAGTTTTCACCGGTGATGTGATTCAAATGGATAACATCTTGATAAAAATAAAAGAATATATGCAGGAGGTCTCCCTGAGAAAAAAATGATTTATGCATCTTACTTTATTTTTATATAATTCTATAATACACGCTTCGTCTTTTTATATACAAGTAATTATCCCCGTATCCGCGTCTATGCTTATTGTTGATCCGGTTTTTATTTCAGATACAAATTCTGTATTGTAAACAAGGGTTTTACCTGCCTGTATGAATGTGTCTATGATTCTGTTTGTAACATCAGATTTTATTATAGCCGCATCGTACTTTGAAAAGTCAATACTGCTATCGTATCTATCAAGGATAATTATATTGCCCTGGCCAGAACGATCAATGTCTATTTTTCCAGTAATGCTCCTTCCTGCCGGGTATCCACGGCCCATAAAGGTTCCGATGGAGAGCACCCTTATATTATTCGTCCCTCCAAGGTAAAACGATGGAGATCCAGAAACTACAATAGTTTTCTCTCCGGGCTTTAAATTTGCCAGTGGAGATATTTTCGAGATTATTTCATAGATATTTTCTGACTGTGCATATTCTCTTGGAAGCACTACTGGAATTACCCCCTTCATCAGGTTCAGGGACCGGGCAAGCCATTCAGACTGGACCACAGCGTAGATATCGTTAACAGGTCTTATGGCAGATATGATCTTTGCAGTATGGCCTGATATTGTAAGTGCTATGATGGAGTTTACATCAATGGTGCTGGACATTATTTTAACTCCCTTTGCCACTGAAAAGGCTATAGGGTCGACCATGAAATTCTCTGGTTCCGGAAATGACATGAACTGTGATTCAACGTATTTTGAAATTTCGTAAAGGTATGTTACAGCTTCAACGGGGTATTTTCCCATGGCTGTTTCCTCAGAAAGCATCAGTGCGTCTGTATCGTCCAGGATTGCATTGGTAACATCCGAAACCTCTGCCCTGGTAGGTGAATCAGAGTTTACCATTGACTCAAGCATCTGCGTGGCAACTATAGTGGGCACGGCATATTTATGTGATATGTTTATTATTCTTTTCTGGGCCATGGCCACTTCCTTCAATGGGAGCTCTACCCCGAGGTCTCCCCTGGCAACCATGATAAAATCTGAAACTTTTACAATGGATTCTATGCTGTCATATCCGCTTTTTGTTTCTATTTTGCTGATTATATCGCCCTGGCCTTTTTTATCAAAAATATAGTCCTGAAGCTCGTATACATTCTCACGGGACTGGACAAATGATAAAGCGTAAAAATTCACATTGTTTTTAAGGCCTTCCTCGATGAATAATTTATCCCTGTCGGTGAGTACCCCCAGTTCTATATATTTCCCGGGTATGTTTACACGGGACCTGTCATGGATCACGCCATTATCCATTGACTTTGCCTTTATTATGCCATTTTCCAGAGAAACTACATTGAATCTTACACGACCATCGTTGATGGCTATAACCGTGTCTTTATCAAGGTAGCTGGAAATTTTATAGTTTATAGAAATGTCTGATTTTACAGAATCTATATCTGATATTGTATATGTTTTTCCGGTGTCTATATTAAGTGTGCCACCCGGGAATTTCCCTGTTCTCAGTTCAGGGCCCTTTAGATCTACCATTATCCCCAGTTTCCTGTTATGCTCTGAATTAATTTTATATACCATTTTACTGACATCGGTTATATAACCTGGGTCTATGTGTGCAGTATTGATCCTTATTGTTGAAAGCCCCTTGTCCGCCATTTTTATAATTGTTGATTCATCAAAACTTGCAGGGCCAATTGTGGCTACTATCTTGGTTTTTGTCATAAAAATGGATAATTCATAATTAAATAAGCTTATTGGTTAGTCCAGAAATAGAATCTTTAAATTTTTTCCAGAAGCTGGATTCCCAGAAGTTCAGAAGAATCCTCCATAATGCGTTTAAACGCCTTGAGTATGCCTATTCTTTTCTGCTCCTCCTCATTTCCGATAACCGGGCAGTTTAGATAGAATTCATTGAAGGATTTTACAAGGTACAGCATATAACCGGCCATGATATCCGCCCTTAAAAAATCCACTGAATTCTGCAGGTAATATGGATATAGATACATGGCCTTTATAAGGTTTTTTTCGTATTCATTGTATTCTTTACTGCTGCCCGTAGAATTTCTTGCCCTGGAAAGCACGCTGCATGCACGGGCATATGCATACATTATATACGGTGCCGAATCCCCCTCGAAGTTAAGTGCTTCGGACCATCTGAATGTAAGCGGCTTGTTAGCGTTTATTTTAACTATATTGAACCTTATGGATGAGGATGCTACAGCCCTGCTGATCTGGCCTACAGTCTCCTCAGAATAATCAGGCCTTTTTTCCCGTATTATTTTTTCTGATTCTTCTATAGTTTTCTCATAGAGATCATTTACTGTGATTATATTTCCCTTTCTTGTTGACATCTTACCGGTGTCAAGAGACACAAATCCATAGAACAGGTAATTTATTCTGGATGGAAAATCAAGATAATTATGAAGCACATAGTCAAGGTTTTTTGCATGGTCCTTGTGGTCCTCGCCCAGCACATCTATAATCCAGTCAAAATTTTCTGATTTGAACATATGATATACGAGGTCTCTGGCAAAATACAGGGATGTCCCGTCCTGCCTTGTCACAAATATTTTTTTGTCCCCTATTTCAAGATATTTTGCATTTCCCTCTAATTTGAGCTCATCGGACAGGCGGTTTATCAATGAGGCCACGTCCCCGTAAAGTATAAAATTAGATTCCCACACATATGTGGATATATGTATCCCCAGTTTCTCCAGGGTTGCTGTTATCGATTCCAGGACTATGGCTGCAGTTTTCTGTATGTTGCTTATTAATTCACGATCTCCCCTTTCATATCTTTCATCCAGTTCCTGTATCTCCTTTTTGATGCTGGGGTCCTTTTCCATGTTGGAGTATATCTTCTGGTAACCATCAAGAAGGTTTTCTACAGTCATTGGCTCTTCCTCATGATACTTTACATGGCCGAGGTACAGGGAAATAACCTGCTTGCCTGAATCGTTAACAAAATACTGTGTACATGACCTTGTTCCGAAACGATTTATTATCCTGTATATGGAATCGCCAATTATTGAATTCCTTATTCTGCCTACATGGATGGGCCCTGTGGGATTTGAACTTGTATGCTCGATCAGTGCCTTGGAAGTATCCTGGAAAATGTTTGGGTACATTCCGAAGGTTTCAATGGAACTTTCCACCGCATTGAGCATTTTATCTGCCCTGATAAAGAAATTGATATAGTTGCCCTGAAGATCTATTTTTTCAATATAATCCTTAGTCAATGCTGCCCTGATTTTATTATATACCTCCTCTTTCTTATCCTGGAATTTAAAAATCTTCAGTGTAAAATCACCGTAGTCCCCGTTTATATCCATGTCATTTTCCGATACACTGTACATTTTCTTGATTTCTTCCAGTATATCCTTTTTGTAATCATCAAAGAGAAGCATAGAATGGTAATAATTTAAATGTAGTTATATTTTTTTATATTGAAAGACCAACAGTGTGGTCTCAATCGATTGGTAAATATAATACCTTGACATTATAATGCATGGAAGTGCTGGAAAGGACCGTAAATGGAAGGAGCGTAAAAATATATATCGGGTCCGGACTTGAAATGGAGATAAACAGGGCCATGGAAAAATATAGTGGCAATATTACTTTTGTGAGTTCCACCCTCAGGAGTATGTATTCAAAGAAGATCAGTGCCATAAATTCCATAAAATCATTTATGAAGGACGGGGAAAGGGCAAAGTCCATGGTATCACTGAATGCTGTATTCAGGAAGTTGATCAAAATGGAGGCAGAGCGTGATTCTTCCATATCTTATATAGGTGGAGGCACTCTCGGGGATCTAACAGGTTACGCTGCATCGGTGTACAAAAGAGGTGTCCATTATCTCGGAATCCCAACCACACTCCTGGCCCAGGTGGATAGTTCAATCGGAGGTAAGAATGCTATAAATTTTATGAATATCAAAAATGCTATAGGTACATTCTACAACCCGGAGGCTACATTCAGTGACACAGATTTTCTTCTTAATTCTGATCCGGCACTTCTCAGGGATGGAATATCTGAGGCAATCAAAATGGCACTGATTATGGACAGCCATCTTTTTAAGTACTTCACCGAAAATGATATCAAATCCATATACTCTGCAAAAAACCTGGAATACATAATAAAAAAAAGTGCAGAGATAAAATTGAACGTGGTTTCGGCAGATTTTTTCGATTCACAGAAGATACGTTACCTGTTGAATTTTGGCCATTCTATCGGGCATGCACTTGAATCATATTCAGAAAATACAATATCCCATGGCACAGCAGTTGCTAATGGTATGATTATGGAAAGTTATATAGCATACAAGGCTGGTTATTCCAGTATGTTGCATGAGGAGATCCTGAATGCTATAACACGCTATGGCATACCGCTGATTAATTTCAGGGATATAGAGACTGATAAATTAATCAGTTATATGAGAAACGACAAAAAAGTCGAACATGGAAAACTGAATATGGTTATGCTTAATGAATATGGCAGTGCCAGTATAAGGGAAATTGAGTTCCAGAAATTGCGGAGATATATCAATCTATACAGGGATGGGACATGAAATTTTCGTGCCTTATTGGATTCCCTGTGGGTCAGTCAGCCGGGCAGGACATTTACAGTAAAATTTTCAGAAACCACGGGATAAACTCTAGGTATTATGCCATAAATTTGCACAGTGAAAATCTTCAAGGATTTTTTGAATTTGCCAGGGAAAATCTTTTGGGGTTCAATATTACTGCCCCATATAAAGAGACCGCTGCAGAACTGGTCGATATCAAAGATGAGGTAGTTTCAGCAACGGGATCGGCTAATCTGGTAAAAAACATAAATGGGAAACTTGCTGGATACAACAGTGATTATAACGGTTTCCTGTTGCTGCTCAAAAATAACGGAATAGACCCTGAAGGCAAAAAAATCGTAATCATGGGTTCCGGAGGTGCAGCAAGAACCGTGGCATATGCAGTGAAAAACAATTACAATGCTGATGTGTCCATTGCCTCAAGAAAACCCGGAAGGGAAATTATACCAGGTATTATATCATCCGGATACGACCGTGTGGTAGAATCCGATATTATAATAAACTGCACGCCCCTGGGAATGTATCCAGATACAAGAATGGCAATACCGTTGGAAAAGATTCCCTCAGGAGCTACGGGAATAGACATTATTTATAATCCACTGGAAACCCCATTTTTGAAGGCTATAAAATTGAAAGGAGGGATAACGGTCAACGGGGCAGATATGTTTATAGGGCAGGGGATGGAAACACTGAAAAGGTTATATGACCTTTCAGTTCCATATGAAGAGTTCAGGGATATTTTTTATGAAAAAATAAAATAATACTGTAGGATAACAGCATATGATAGTGGAGGCCAATGGTGGAATTTCCGTACTTTCTGCCTTTGTTAACGGGCACGGGGCTGCAGCTGCACTAAAGCTGCCGATGCAAACTGAAATTACAGCAGCCGACCAGGATTCTTTTCCTTCGCCTGAGGTCGGGAAGCTTGTAGATTATATACGAACTTTATACAAAATTTCTGGAAATTACAGTATCAGCGTAAGGAGTGAAATTCCACCCGGAAGAGGCCTCAAAAGCAGCAGTGCACTTGCAATATCAGTGATCTTTGGTCTATTAAAAATGAATTCTATCAATTTTACTGATGGTGAAATACTGAGGAGTGCTGCCAGGGCATCAATTTATAATGATACCTCTGTAACTGGCGCCATGGATGATCTGGCAATGTCATATTACGGTGGGTACTGCTTAACAGACAACAGGGAATTCAGGCTGCTGTCCAGACAGGAATTGGAAGAGGATTTTGTACTGATCTGCACGGATAAGGATACTGTTGAAAGCATCAATCTTAAAAACGTAGATTTTTCGCCATACATAAATTTCTATAACCGGCTTGAGGATAATTTAAAGGCGGGGATAGTTTATGAAACAATGGTGCTTAATGGTCTCATCTTTGATGATGGAAATGACAGTGAAACGGTTAAAACAATGCTTGCGACCGGGGCATTCCTGGCGGGGAGAAGCGGAAAGGGCCCGGCGATTTTTGGGCTGTATAAATCTGAAGATCAGATTAACAACGCCAGCAAAATACTCCTCTCTGAGGGATATAACATAATAAAAAGTAGATTTAATAATGAAGGTATTCATATATGTGAACCATGAAGATAAGGATAAAGAGAGGCAGCATTGGTGGAACAATCTTTGCACCGTCATCAAAGAGTTTTACCCAGAGATACGTACTTTATTCTGCATTTTCAAATAAGTCTGTACGCTTGAATAATATATCATTTTCTGAAGATGAGATTATATCAATGAAAATTGCCGAAAAATGCAATGCAGTAATCGAATATGACAGGAAAAATATGCATATAGTGCCAGACTTCCTGTGTCCAGAAAACATATATGTTGGTGAATCAGGCACATCCTACAGGCTTTCTATTGGGCTTTTATGTTCCAGAAAATGCCGGACATCAATAAACGGAGAGGCCTCACTGGCCAGAAGGCCAGTTGATACCCTGATAATGGCGCTTTCAGATGCAGGATCCAGATTCAATAAAAAAGAGGATGGCTTTTATTCTGTTGATGGGCAGAGGGCAACCAGTATCCCGGTTGAAATCGATGGGAGCATAAGCTCGCAGTATGTCAGTTCCATGCTATTTTATTACTCAATTTTGGGAGGCGGGTCTTTCAGGGCAATTAATACAGTATCCAGAGATTATCTAAAAATAACTGAAAGCTGCCTCGCAAATTTCGGGGTAAAAGTAGAGAACAATGATGGAATGTATCAGATAATTAACCATAATTACCTTGAAAAAACTGTAGATATTGAGGGAGATTATTCATCAGCCTCTTATTTCATTGTGCTGGGAATTTTCACTGGGAATATAATAATCAAAAACCTTAATTATATGTCATTGCAGCCGGACAGAAAGATACTGGATCTGGTCAATAATGCAACAGGGAGTATAAAATACGGAAGCGCGGGAATTGAAATAAGAAAGGCCGATCATATTAACAGGATTACAGTGGATGCGGCAGTATCCCCGGATATGGCACCGGTAATATCGGTAGTGGGGATATTTTCAGAAGAGGGTGTACAGATTTATAACTATAAGCGTCTGATGGCAAAGGAATCTGACAGGTTCAATGGCATAGTTAATATGTGCAGGAGCTTCGGTGCAGACGTAACAGTAAATGATTCATGCATTAAGATAAAAAAAGGTCGCAACCTGTGTCCGGATTATATAGAATACAGTGACCACAGAATGACTATGAGCAGCATAATAGCTGGAGTAATAGCTGGCTCCAATACAGAATTCGGGAAATGTGAGAGTATAAACAAAAGCTATCCAGAGTTCCTCAATGACCTCAAAAAAATTGGAGTTGATATATATTTTGATGCAAATTTATTTTAGAAAGCGTTTAAAATAAATGAAATTATTGCAGTACAGTAAGTTTATAATATGAAAAATATATATCTTATAATTATTATTTCAAATATTATATAAGTTATAGAATTGAAAATACTTAAATATCCCTAAGTAATTAAGATAAGTCAACACAACACCAATCTACAGCAAATAGATGGATATGCACAATGTGCCTTTATGAAATCTATATTCCAGGATTGGGACAGATGAAGTTCTCATCGTATGATGGGTTCCGATATGTAAGGTAAAGCCGCTAATTTCTTATTAATAAGAGTGGAGGTAGGATTAACTCCGGTTGATCCTGCCGGCGGCCACTGCTATCAAGTTCCGACTAAGCCATGCGAGTCAAGG
>JAJZXS010000007.1 GCA_021806295.1 Thermoplasmata archaeon | reverse complement strand
TATATCAAAGGGAATTTTTTCATTCTGGAGCACCGTATAATCTCCAGCCTTGGATATAGTCCATTTAAGATCTATAAGCGTTTTTGCATTATCGTTTCCTGAACTAAGCCATTTAACAATTTCGTCTGAAGTAAC
This sequence comes from Thermoplasmata archaeon, assembly GCA_021806295.1. GTDB lineage: Archaea > Thermoplasmatota > Thermoplasmata > Thermoplasmatales > Thermoplasmataceae > Ferroplasma. The sequence goes on along the minus strand of JAJZXS010000007.1, from coordinate 42,248 downwards.
CATAAACTAATAACACGGGAAAGTATTTTAAATATTTGATTATAAAGTAAATATTCAGAATGTCTGTTATTTTCTTTTTTAAAATACCATCATAGTGCCTTGTATCTTTTTAATGAAACCTCATATATCTCTCCCATGGATCCAAGGGCATTTAATATCTCATCCACCCTTTCCCTCGGGATTCCTGCATTGGAACATGAAATTACAATATCATCGTATTTGCATCCCGGTCCGCTGTCATTATTTTTTATATAATCAAGGAGGAATGCCTCAACGTTTACTGTTTCACCTGAAGTGGATGGTTTTTCATCCTCCAGTGTTGCCTGCCCGGCCTCTCCACTGTAACCTGATTGGTTTTCTACAGGAGCCGGGGATTCAAAGTTTATTGATGACAGGGCATTCATATAAGATGTGAAATCATAGTCATGGTAATTTTCCCTGGCACGTATAGCATCATCTGCCTCATCCCGGGAGTAGCCCAGCCCTACAAGTGTATCTGCAGTGGCATTCTCATCCTTCAGGGCCTCTGTGATGCCGAGAAGTTTTCTCCGGGTAACGTATGATGCCCTTACCCCCCAGAAATACCTTTCTGTGTCTGATATCTTTTTTATCAGCTCGGGATTGATTGAAAAGTAGAATATGCCATCGTCTGTTTTAAATGAGCTTACCTTTCCCATTACAACAACAGTATCGTTTACATTATATTTATCAAGCTCCTCTGCCATTTCACTGCTGAAACCTGTTTTGAACCCGGTTAGATAGAAAGACCCGAGATAATCCGCAACGGTTACCTTTACCATCCGGTCATCTGAACTTTTATAAGTTATTATTCCTGCGAGCAGGACCCTCTTCAGCTTTGTCCCCAGAGGAGTTATTACATATGGCCTCTTTTCCTCGCCTTCCAGCCTGTTGGAATCTTTAAGTTCCCGTGAAAATACCCAGTATGAAGTTTCTCTTTTTGTATACGCCATTTAAATCACCTATTGACTGACCTTTATATCTTTTTCTATGTCTTCCCTGGTTATAGCACTTATGGCATTGACCCTCAGTGACAGGTCATCTTCGTTTTTAATAAAATCTGCGTTGACACGGACTGCATGCCCGTATAGCCTGTCCTCCAGCATCCTGTAGATGTCGCCAGCAACCCTCGGGAGATCCTCCTCCTTTATTCCCAGAAATGGCATTACTGCCTTTTTTCCGGCTATGCACTGTATATACCTTGTCCCATCGTCCAGCGTGAAATATGAGAATATGTCCAGTTTTGTTGGCTTATCTGGATGATCAGGGCAGACACCGGTACTTAATGGTTTATTGCACTCACTGCAGCGCTTTATTATCCCGCTTTTTGTGCCCAGTGTTATTATGAACCCCAGTATTGTTATGCCCCCGGCAGGATTGTCCACCTCAAATAATTTGTAATATCTTTCAAAGTCCATGTCTTCATTTTCCGGATAAACCTCAGTTTTGTCACCTATTGAAATCTCGAGCTGTTTGTTGAACTCAGAAACGCGGGCTCCAACTAGCCTGTAAATTTTGCCGTTTTCCAGTGGCTGCCCGAAGGATGAAATTCTGACACGGGACGTATCATCCTCTATAAACCCATTGTATATTGTAAATGTATTTCCAGCCTTGCTGTATTCCTTGCCCGCCATGTTGCTTATCTTTCCGGTTACAGTAACAAAGGGATTCTTCAGGGAAAGATCCATTAATTTTGTCTCTTTGTATGTCCTTTTTACCTCAATATCTTCCCCGGGTTTAAGCAGTATCTCTGTCTTCGAATCAAAATATAGCCTTATTCTCTCATTGTAAACCCTTGATCTGGCATATTTTATCTGCACAGTATCCCCGGCCTTAATAGGTGCCGGGAACTCCCATGCAGTATATGGAAGAACTCCCGTCTCATCCCCAACAAGGCCGTAATAATATACTGTTTCGCCCCTGGATGTAGTTGTTTCTCTCCTGGACAGCGAGAGAATTTTAACCTTGAGTTCTAAATTGGGGGTTTCTCCATGGATTTCATCTATTTTCATTATTTCGCATCTCTTGAGTTTATTTAAGAGTTTTCAAATGGATCCGGCCATTTCAGTATGAGATTTCTTGCGGCAGCTATTTCGTCTATACGCCCCACAGATGTATTTACAGGAGATGACTTCAGGGTGTCTTCCGGCACCTCCAGTGCTTTCTCCATCACATCTATATAGTAATCCATATCCTTTTTGGTTACGGATTCGGTGGGCTCAATCATCATTGCCTCCTTAACTATGAGCGGGAAGTACGTTGTCGGAGAATGTATGCCGTAATCCAGTATAAACTTGGATATGTCCAGCGCCCTCCTGCCGGTTCTGGCTGTAGATAATACAAACTCGTGCTTTTTCAGGGTTTTATAAGGAATTTCGAAGGATCCGGACAATTTCCTGGCCATATAATTTGAGTTCATCACCGCCCTTCTTGCATTCAGGCTGAGGTTATTCCCATTTTTCAGGGCGTATGCAAATGCCCTCAATACCACACCATACGATCCATTATATGATGATACCTTACCGATAGTGTTTTTTAGCCCGTAATACAATGAGTATTTGCCGTTTTCCATTACGACAACCGGAACTGGTAGATATTCCTTCAGATAGGCTTTGACTGCCACGGGGCCGGCACCGGGGCCACCGCCTCCATGAGGGGTTGCAAAGGTTTTGTGCAAATTGAAGTGCACAATGTCAAAACCCATGATGCCTGGTGTGGTTATTCCGAGGATGGCGTTGAAATTTGCCCCGTCATAATACAGCAGGGAACCGTTTTTATGTATGATATCTGCTATTTCAACTATCTGATCATCAAAAATTCCAAGGGTATTGGGATTGGTAATCATGAAAGCCGCGGTTCTGGGAGTTATAGCTGCTTTCAGAGCCTCAATATCCACAAGGCCCTTTGCATTGGATGGTACCTCCACCACCTTGAAACCTGCCATTGCTGCTGAGGCGGGATTTGTGCCATGTGCAGAGTCGGGTATTATAATTTCATCCCTTCTATCAAGCTCGCCCTTAACCTCAAAAAATTTTCTGACCATTAATATGCCTGTAAACTCCCCGTGGGCTCCAGCTGAAGGCTGAAGGGAGGCAAAGTCCATTCCGGAAATTTTAACAAGCAGCTGCTGTAGCCTGTACATAACCTCGAGGGTCCCCTGGATCCGCGATTCAGATTCCAGTGGATGTACATTCTGAAATTCTGGAAGGGAAGCAATATAATCCGCATATTTCGGGTTGAATTTCATTGTACAGGAACCAAGTGGGTACATGCCGAGATCTACAGAATAGTTCATTTCCGATAGTCTGGTAAAATGCCTTGATACGTCAACGCTTCTTACATTGGGCAGTTCAAGCTTTTTTCTCTTTATTGAAACAGGGTATGTGTCCTCCACATCCTCCATATAAAAATCGTTTCCTGTGTTGAACGAATTCAAAAAATCCTCATCATAATGTGCCTGTTTATACATCTTATTCACCTATTATCTCAGCAAGCCTTTCTATGCTGTCATCTGCTGTTTTCTCCGTAACCGAAAAGAATGCTGAGTTTTTGTAGCCGGGGTAATCTGAAAGGTCAGAGAGCCTTATGCCTCCCGATATATTACTGGCGGTCAGTTTTTCCTGCCTGTTGAAGTAGAACAGATTATCAGAAAAATTGATTCCGTTAAAGACAGGGGCCACTCCGGCATGGCTCAGGACACTTTTCATCCTCTTGCTTTTATTCATGGTAATCAGGGCTATCTTTTTCATTCCATCCGATCCCATTATGGAAAGGTACGCAAGTGATGCCACTGCCAGAAGTGCCTGATTGGAACATATGTTACTCATTGCCTTTGAACGCCTTATATGCTGTTCCCTTGCCTGAAGTGTCATAACAAATGCCTTTCTTCCGGAGTTATCGTTTGAAAGACCTATGAGCCTTCCGGGCGACCTGTGGACATATTCTTTCTTGAACGAAAATAACCCGAGAAGAGGGCCACCGTAATTCATATGAATCCCGAGCTGCTGCCCCTCGGCCACTGCAATATCGGTTCCGTACCCTCCAGGTGGTATGATAAGCCCAAGGGAAACGGGATCATAATATGTTATCAACAGCGCATCTTTCTTGATTTCACTAACGTGAAATGAATTTTCATCTATAAGTCCAAAAAAATTGGGATTTGCAACCACTATGGATGAGGTACGGTCTGATATTTTTGATTTTAGGTCTTCCATATCTATTAACCCGTCATTTCCGAATTTATATTTGATTATCTTTATATTCAGGCCAAGAACATAATTTTCTATAATGCTTAGCTGGCTCCTGTAGATGTTCTCCGGTACAAGCACCTCATTCCTGCCATTTATCCTGTATCCCATTCTGACCGCCTCAGCAAGGGATGTGAATCCATCATACATGGAAGAATTAGTAACATCCATTTCGGTGAGATCAGAAATGATGCTCTGGTACTCAAAGAGGGAATGAAGTATACCCTGAGAAATTTCTGGCTGATACGGGGTATAGGAAGTGAGAAATTCATTTCTGCCTATTATTTCATCAACAAGGGGCGGGATAAATCTATCATATATCCCATTTCCCAGGAAGTTCATTTCTGGTGCTATGTTTTTTCTTGCAGTTTTTGTAATTGAGTTAATTAAAGAAAGTTCATCCATTGGAGATCCAAGATCCGTTGAAACCCTTAACCTGCCCGGTATATCGGCAAAAAGGTCTTCATCGCTACTGATATTAAGATATTGAAATATTTCATCAGTTTCAGTCATGTTGACTACCATTATTAAAGAATATTTAACATTTTAGTGCTTCTTGATTGGCTGTTGCTTATTCGGTGCAAATAGCATGGGCATCCAGGAATAGGAGCTTTATCCAAATTTTTTGAGATTATCGTAAACAAGCATGGATGTTGAATATCCTATCTCTGTGAGCCTTCCGGCATAATCGTGTTTTCTAGCCTCATTTAGGACAAAAATACTCAGGGTATCTGTAGAGGTCCCCGGAGAAAGCATGCCGGTCCTCATGTCCCTTATTCCCATATCATTCAATGCCTGTGCCTTTGACTCTATGCAAGTCTGGTACAGATTCATTGCACCGGAATCGGTGAGTGGATAATCAGTGATAATGCATATATTTATGGTCCCGGGTTTGCCTGATTTATTGCCCATGGAAAGTGCATTGTCAAATCCTGCTGTTATAAAAGCACAAACGGAATAACTGTCAACGTATACATTACCTCTCCTGAGATTATTTATATCTGCAGAAGTCATGTTAACTGTTAACTCAGTGCTTAAATTGTTTTTTATAAGAAATGATTTTATGTATTCGTTTACATCAGAGTTATAATTATTTTCCACATGCATGTTTACATATCCATAAGATATCCCAGTACCGCCCTGGTACGGGGCAGAGCTGTATTTTCTGGCTCCCTGGGGAAATTCTATATAGTAAAATCTTTTATGAATGCTGAATTTTGTCTTCATTTCATGCTTCTATTATATCAGGAATATTTATTTTCTTGTGAAGTATGCTTTAGTATAATTAAATAAACTTTATAAATAGTAATTAAATCTACCTGCACGGATAAACATATCAAATTGCTGGGAATTATAATCGTTGTGATCATAGTGGTCGCATCGGGCATTTATGTTGCAGATGTCTATGGATACCATCCTGCGGTAAAAAAAGGCATGGAACTTACATTAGATTCAAATATAAGCGGCATGCACTTCAATAAAATTGTGTCTCTTGACCCCAGTGTAACAGCAACCCTCTACGCAATAGGCGCGATTAAAGATGTTAAAGGAGTATATGCATATCCTGGATTATGGCCCGGTTCCAATATCACGGGGAATATAACAGCAGTGTCAGCCTATCCAAATATGAATGTGGAGGAGATACTCAATTAAAGTCCGCAGGCTGTGATATCATTCTCTGATTACAAACAATCGCAGATCAATGAATTACTGAATGCAGGAATAGATTATATATTTCTATCATCAGGTGCAAATACAACATTTAATGTTATTGAAAAGCAGGATACATTTCTGGGAGAAATTACAGGAAATTCAAAAAATGCATCCCTTCTTAACGGCTGGATTAATAAATCTCTGGAAGACTTTAAAAATGTACACGTTAAAAACGAAACTGCCATGTATGCTATGTGTGTTTATGATGGAGAAACCTATACTGCGGGGAACAACACGTTTATTTCCTCAATGATGAAGGATGCACACCTTATAAATATTGCAAATGGGTCCAGTTTTTACCAGATATCAAATGAAAACATAGCAAGCAAAAATATTTCTACACTGATACTGGGTCCATCATTTGACACCACGGACCTAAAGTATACACCCTATAATAAAACCTATGCAGTTATCCATAATAAGTACTATAAAGCTTTCAGCTATAACATATTTGCAGAACCGAACTTCAGGGATATTTATGCAATCCAGTGGATGCTTTCAAGCGCATTTAACAAAAATGTTACAATTCCACAATTTCCAATTAACCTGAAAGCAAGTCCAGAGCCGGGAGCGGTGGTCAATATTGAAAACAATTCACAGTAAAACTTATCTTTATTTCATCGTATCGATACTGGCACTTCTGGCATCTTTTATTTTATCTCTGGATATCGGACCCGTAAAAATACCTGTTATAGATGTTATTAAATCGGTGCTTGCCCAGTTCGGTATCTATGGAAATGTTAAATTATCGGATTACATCATTGTTACCCAGCTGAGGGAGCCGGAAACCATAGGTGCCGCTGCTGTTGGAGCATCACTGGGCGTTGGAGGTGCAGTGATACAGAGCATATTCAGGAATCCCATTTCAGAACCTTACATTACGGGAGTATCCAGCGGTGCAACCCTTGGAGCTGTGCTTGCTATTGTTTTTGGCCTGACTATTTTCGGAATACTTACACTTCCCCTGCTTGCTTTTATATTTGCTATTATTGTGGTTGGATTTGTTTACACCATTTCAATCAGAAATGGCAGGGCGCCCCCACTGATCCTGCTGCTTTCAGGAATAGCAATATCTTTATTTGTTTCATCATTCGTTGCGCTTCTTCTTTATTCCAGGCCAAGATACATAAATTCACTATTTTTCTGGCTACTCGGATCGCTTTCCGGCATATCGTGGTCTGATGATTATATAGTTGCCCCCCTGGTAATTTTTACCTCAGTTGCCCTGTTTTTTATGTACAGGCAGTTGAACGCATTGCAGCTGGGAGATGTATATGCTAGATCGGTGGGAATAAACGTAGAGAGGTCGAAGCTTATATCCATGGGATTAACCACTGTTTCTGTTGCAGCCTGCGTCTCAATCTCAGGCCTCATAGGCTTTGTAGGGCTTATATTCCCACATGTTTCCCGGATGATCTACGGAGGTTCAAATAAGTATGTAATACCATCATCAGCCATTCTGGGCGCGACATTTTTAATCATTGCCAATGATATCGCGCATATGATAATAATCGGTGAAGTAATCCCGGTTGGAATAATAACTGGAATAATTGGGGTTCCGTTTTTTATGCTTTTAATGACAAGGATTTCGAAGAGGGGGTATTACAATGCTTGAACTCAGGAATATATCATTTAAGAGGGGAAATTTGGATATAGGACCCATAAATTTTTCCCTCCATTCTGGCGAGATTCTGACAATATGTGGTAAGAATGGCTCCGGAAAAACGTCAACCCTTTTGGCACTTAATAGGGAGATAAAGCCTGAGTCTGGAGAAATAGTTATAAATGACAAAAGCCTAAAAACTCTGAAGGCCCAAGAAATTTCCAGGTACACTGGCTATGTTCAACAGGAACTCCCGGAGCCATTGGGGTTAAATGTCAGGGACATCATGGAAATAAACGGCTTCACAAGAAAATATGATTATAATGATCTGTATAACTCAATGAAAACGTGTGGTGTTGAAAATTTTATGGACCGTGATTATTCAACCCTGAGCGGAGGAGAAAAAAGAATGGTTATGATAGCTGCAGTGGTGTATCAGAATCCAGAGTATATTATGCTTGATGAACCATCATCATTCCTTGATATTGACAAAATTAATCTCCTTATAAAGATACTCAAAGATTTAAAAAGTAGGGGAAAGGGCATACTGCTTGTTCTACACGACATAAATCTCGCATACAATATTTCTGATTCTATTATCCTCATGAAAGATGGGAAAATTGTGTCTAAGGGATCAAGGAATGTTGCAGTAAATATAAAAAACCTGGAAACGACATATGATGCGAAATTTGACAGTTATATGTCACCTGAGGGCATACGATTTTTCCCTGTTGAGTTCGGGGCGAGCCATTAATGATGTTAGAAGCTTATAGGTTTATTATAATTTGCAGGTTTTGCATTATCATTGGGTCCTCATTTAATTTATGAGATAACTGTCATTTTTCCCAGCCATCTTTATTTATAATAGTTTTCCATGTTAAAATCATGATACCTAAAACCATGTCCACACAGCATCCTGACAATGCAAAAATGCCTTCCTGGGCCAGTGGCAAGAATATAATTTCAAATGAGGATGAAATAGAAGAGGCGTATATTGCGTACAAGCACATAGGAATACAGGAGGTTATGTGGGATGCCGAAGGCAAGGATGTGGATACACATGTTATAAGAAAATTGTTTTCTAAAGATAGAGAATTCTTTGATAAAAATGTTCTCGGGAAGGATATTTTCCTGACATACAGGGTTCCAAATCCACTCATTGAGGGAGCGGAAAGAAAAATATTGAACGAAACCCTCAACAGCATACCGTTGAATTATGATGTGGCCACTAGGATGTATGACCGTGATATTGCACCGGTATTCGAGGTCATACTCCCATTCACTACAGATTACAGGAGCATGCTAAACGTCGTCAAATTCTACGAAAAAGGCATAGTGGATACCGAAAATATTAAACTTTACGAAGATGTCCGTATGATGGATATTACCGGAAAAGTAATGCCTGAGAAAATAAATCTGATACCCCTCATAGAGGACAGGGATTCTATATTTAACATTGAATCCATAATCGGGAAATACAGCGAAATCATGAAACCCAGTTATATGAGGATCTTTATAGCGAGGTCAGATCCAGCAATGAACTACGGGATGATACCCGCTACATTGCTTTCAAAATATGCTGTATCGGGAATGTACAGAATATCAGAGAAAACGGGAATGGAACTTTATCCAATTATAGGGGCAGGCTCTTCGCCATTCAGAGGGAATCTTGGCCCTGACACCATTAAAAGGTCTCTGGCTGAATATGACTCATACTATACTTTCTCTGTGCAATCGGCCTTCAGGTATGACTATGATGAAACATCAGTTAAGGACGCTGTTTCCATGATCAATGCCCACAAACCAGTTATCCCCAACTTATTTAACGATGATCAGGAAATAATTATAAAACATATAATAGACCTTTATTCTTCAAGATTTCAAAAAATAGTAGAAGGAATCTCAAGACCAATAAATGATATAACAACCTATCTCCCGAAAAGGAGGACCAGAAAATTACACACGGGGCTTTTCGGTTATTCCCGGAGCACTGGAAGTGCAAGACTCCCTAGGGCTATTGCATTTGTGGGTGCGCTTTATTCAATGGGAATACCGCCAGAGATACTGGGGGCATCAGTGCTCGCAGAGTTGCCAGAAAAATATCATGCATTGCTGAGCGAGAACTATAAAAATATGTATTTTGATCTACGATCAAGCGCCAGATATTTCAATTATGACTCACTGAAATACATGATCGACATCTGGAAGATTGACACTGAAATAATAAAAATGATTAGAGAGGATGTCAGATATATAGAAAACAACATAGGAGTATCAACAGACAGTTCATACAGTGTAGAAAAGCATAACATATTTTCTACTTTGTTACTTCTTGCATTTAAAAACAAAAAATTCGATGAGGTCGGGAAATATGCTTATGAAATGGCACTTCTCAGAAAATTTGTGGGATGATATATAAGCAAGGTATATACCAGCATATATATTCTTCCACCTTTAAAGAAATATATACTTTAAGGGAATTTTTTCGTATTTGGGTAAAGCACACACTGAAAAACTCTGGGAATATATAAATAAATCAAGCCAATATATAATAATGGTACGGTATCCTAGAGTCGCTGTTGGTGGGATTATCCTGAAGGATAATAAAATACTTCTAACACTAAGGCGTGATGAACCTGACAGATATAAGTGGGCAATACCTGGTGGAAAACTTGAATTAAACGAAACACTTGAAGATGGATTGAAACGGGAAATAAAGGAGGAACTTTTACTGGATGTTGAGGTAAATGATCTGGCAGGGATATCAGAGATTATTACGAAAGAGTTTCATTACATAATACTTGATTATATTTGCACCCCGGTAAATTGGGATATCAAACCGGGATCAGATGCATTGAAAGCTGCCTATTTTGATATGCAAGAACTGGGAGATTCTGTCAATAAAAGCACAAGGGAATTCATTTCCAAAATGATTAATTCTGTAAAACCTGTTCATATAATAGAAAAATGATTTTAATGGTATGTGTAAAAATATTTTAGATTGTTTAGAAAGCTTTTTTAGCCCTGTTAAGAGTTTCAGCTATGCCCTTCTCCTGCTCGGAAAATGCACATAACATTGCTTCTATGTCATCGTGACCTTCTGCCTTTGCAGCATTGGCTACGTTTGTGTATTCAGAAACGTGCTGTTCTGTTTCTTCCTTTGCCATATCTGAAATCATTCTCTGCATGCCGACCCTGTTAAGAGTTTCAGCTATGCCCTTCTCCTGCTCGGAAAATGCACATAACATTGCTTCTATGTCATCGTGACCTTCTGCCTTTGCAGCATTGGCTACGTTTGTGTATTCAGAAACGTGCTGTTCTGTTTCTTCCTTTGCCATACCGTTTACCACACCGTTTATGCCTTCGTATTTTACAAGGGTTGCGAAGATTGCATTGAAATGGCCGAGCTCAACATTGGCCTTGTCCTTAAGTTCCTTTGCTGTTTTGTAATCGCCCATCTTCTCGAAGTAACCGGCTGCTGCATTCAGTCTCATATGGTCTTCTGCATTGGCTGTCAAGAGATCTTTAAGACCAGCTTCTGTCTTTTCACCTAACACTGACATTTTAATCACATTAACAATGATTAAATGTATAAATAGTTATCTTTCATACTTATGAGTTAATTATAACTGTTTATGGGAATCATCTTCCTGCAGGTGTGAAATTAGTTTTAAATGCTAGCATAGCATAACATATTATGAATATAATTTCAACCATAGGCAAACTGCATGGAAAGACTGTTGGATATTCCTATGAAGATTTTATCAGATACATTACTGAAAGTAATGCCAGAAACCTTATAGTTACATATACCTCTGAGGAAAATTTTACTGATAACAGAGAAGATTATATTGAAATACAGATGCTGCAGGAGAAATTCAACGTGCATTTCCCGAAAATAGATTATCAGAAATATTATGAGCTCTCTGAGAAATATGCCTTAAAGGCCCAGAATGCCGAAGATATTACCAAAAAGAACATTACTGATATAATTGAAACTGTTATAGATTCATATTTAACAGGATACTGGAAGAACCCTGAAACTGTGAATTCAGAAATCACGGACAGCATCTTCAAGGTTAAGAATAAATTTATGGAATCTGTCAACCATGACTATATTGAAAAATACTGGAATCCCCTGCATATGGAAATATACAGGTATATTGAAAGAGAAAAAAATAGTTTTGATGCTGTTATCACTGATGTTGAGAGCGCCTTTTTCTACAGAGAAAAAAATTTATAGCCCATTACTGGACAATTCTATCTATAAAGCTCCCCTTTAAAAGAACCCTGGCCTTGCTCACAGATTTCGGTATATTTACGGTCTTTACCATTATTATGGCGTTAACATACCTGTCAAACATATCATTATCAATGTTTTTGAATGTCAGGGTATCTATATTTTTAAAGATTATCTTTCTTCCGATTTCCTGCAGGTCGTCTCCAGTTATCTCAAGCTCTTTAATGTTTTCTATATACTGGGATGAACCCTCTTTCATGCCCTTTACAAACCCGTCGGACAGGCGCTTTGCATTTTCAACAGTACCCATAAATGACCTATATGCCTCATCTGTAACCTGACCTATTGTTTTTCCTGTGTCATTTGAAATCTTCTGTATCCTTTTATACAGGTCAGCGCTCACGCCCTTTATTGATATTGTCTTTCTTACTATCTTTTCATCTTCCGGTGTGGTTTCATTTTCATTATTTTCGTTTGCCATAAATATATATTATAAACCAATATATAAGTTTACTGGTTTACCAGATTTCTAAAGTTTACCTATTATATCCATTATTTTGTCCCCCGGCTTGATTCCCAGCTTCGCAGCGTTATCTGTACAGGAATTTACCTGGCTATTCAGAACATCATTGATATCATTTACCCCCGTTACACGTACTGCAACATCCCCCAGGGAATTGGCGGCGTCTATATTCAGATATCCACACATAATGTAACCTGTCTCCCCCTTGATAACTATCATTGGTGCCTTTTTGCCGAGCTTTTCATTTATATACTGGTATTTTTTATTCCCGATTTCTACTTCCTGGTTTATCATGATAATACATAACTAAAGGATATAATTAATTTATCAAAAATAATATATTATCGAGAAATACACATGTATGGCATCCAATATAAGAATTATCTTTCTGGGGACAGGAGGATCAATGCCAAAGCCAGGAAGGGCACTGCCTGCGGTGGCAGTTCAGGTGGATGATATACTGAATCTCTTCGATTGCGGAGAGGGAACACAGAAACAGTTTATGAAGAGTGGTGTGTCATTTATGTCATTAAAAAATATATTTATATCCCATTTCCATGCAGATCACTTTCTTGGATTGCCGGGGCTACTTAATTCACTTGCATTTTTAGGGCGTACTGATGATCTCAATATATTTGGCCCACCCGGTGCTCCCACGTTCATCAGAAATGCCGTGAATCTTGGATATAGCAGAATCACATATAACATAAATGTGTACACAGTCACTCCCGGAATGGCGTATGACTTCGGAAAATTCACTGTAAGAAGCCTGGCCAATGATCATACTGTACCATCAGTAACATACTCTCTTCAGGAAAAAGACCTCGTAAAGATAGACAGGCATAAGGTGGACGAGGCCGGATTCCCGGTTTACCGGCTTGAGGAGCTGCGCAATGAGGGAAGTGTAACAATAGCCGGCAAAAAATATGAATTAAAGGATATGGCAGAGGGAATAAAGCGCGGAAGAAAGATTGTATATACCGGTGACACAAGACCTGTGAAGGATATGCCAGAGTTTGCCAGATATGCAGATGTGCTCATCCATGACACGACAATGGATTCATCCATGGAGCCAACAGTGAACGAATATGGGCACACATCTTCAAGGCAGGCTGCGGAAATTGCACTTGAGGCATCGGTAAAAAAATTATTTTTATTTCATTACAGTTCAAGGTATAATGACCTGAATATTTTACTTGAAGACGCAAGGTCTATTTTTCCTGAATCATTCCTAAGCCATGAGCTGCTGGCATATGACGTCAGCAAGCCAGAAGGAATAGTTAAAATGAGCTGATTATGCACCGTATTTTTCGGCCCTGTCAGAATAGGACATGATAATTGGCATGATGTCGTTGCTGCTAATTTTATAGTAACCCGTGGAGACGCTGAGCTCATCAAAACACCTGACGTTATCATTTAAAATCCCGTGTGTTGAGAACATTATAGGAACCGGGTCACCGGTATGGTCCCCATAGGAACACGGCGTACTGTGGTCTCCTGTAACCACCACCAGGGTATCAGCGAGCCGCCCCAGCAGTGGACCTATAACAGAATCTACCTGTTCTACTACGTATTTTTTCAACTCAGGCTTTTTGTCATGGCCAGCAATATCGGTGCCTTTTATGTTTACCAGCACAAAATCATATTCACCAAGAGCATCCTCTGCAGCAGAAATTATATTTTTGTAGTTTGTATCTATTCTGCCGTTCATGCCATCAACTTTGAGGTTGGTAAATCCGGCCAGTCCTGCTATGCCCCTTATCAGGGGCGTACCTGATATGCATGCTGCTTTCATTCCGTATTTTTCCTTGAATGAAGGGATTTCCGGTATTCTGCCAGCCCCCCTTAGCATAATTTCATTGGCCGGCAACTTCCCCCGGGAGACAAGATTCCTGTTGAATTCATGTTCTTCAAGTATTTTTCTTGATCTTGCAAGGAATTTATTGATTACATCTGCCGTGAACTGTGCATCAGGTTCAAGGGCCCTGGCAAATTCTGGTGGAGAGTTTATAGAATGTGGATCGGTTTCAGATACCCTATCCGACAGGTTGTTTCCCCTCATGACAACTGCCGCCCTGTGCTCTACCCCCGATTTTACTATGAATTTTACACCGTCTATCTCTGTTTCAAGGTCTGAGGAGAGGGTATCTGTATCATGCACGCGCCCTGCACGGCGGTCCACAACTTTCCCATCCATAACTGTTGCATAGTTTGCCCTGAAGGCAATATCTCCCGGCCTCAATTCAATTCCCAGGCCGAGTGCCTCAAATGGTCCCCTTCCTGTGTAATATTTTAACGGATCGTATCCCAGTATGGAAAGGTGGGACGTATCAGACCCGGCCCTAATTCCGGTTGATACCGGTGACATCAGGCCGGTGGTCCCGCTAGATGCCAGTTTGTTCAAATTGGGCCTAACTGCCGCCTGAAGCGCTGTTTTGCCTCCAAGTTCCATATTCGGCCTATCTCCCAGCCCGTCCATGATCAAAAGAATAACATTCTTCATATATTGTTATTATGAAATGCTTTTAAATTTTACTGAAATCAAAATGTTCGAAATGCCAGTGGGTATTCTGTTTTTTCCTTTTACCCAGTATGAGGTATTCTGAATGGAAATGGCCAGCGATATTTAAATTTTTAACATATTCCATTATTTCATTCAGCCGTACAGCATCAACATTTTTTCTTATGAGAGTGATATGCGGGACAAATATTCCCCTGTCCATGGCATTCAAATCCAGTGATCTTACAAGCATGGAATGAAATGCCACCATTTCCGGAGATGGTATAACGCTGAGGTATACAATATAGGATTTTTTACCATTTTTTTCCTTCTGGAAATAACCGGCACCACCTATGTCGAAGTAAAATGGGGATGTGCTTTTACATATACTTTCAACAGCATGGACATCCATGTACTCTGGATTTCTAAGATATACCATGGTTATGTGCACACCTTTGCAGCTCAGTGACCCTGTATACCCATAAACTGCTTCCAGATTCTTTTTTATCCTGGTAATCCTGCTGCGAATGCCTGCCGGTGGCTTCAATATAAGGGTGTACTGCATTTCACTTGAAAGTTGCGGATAATGTTCCCAGGGACTCTATGGTTACATCCACCCTGTCGCCATTCCCCAACCATTTTTGCTTTTCCTCTGGCATGCCCATTATAACTCCGGCAGGGGTGCCTGTTGAAATGCAGTCTCCGGGCCTCAATGTGATATATTTTGATATGTAGCTTATAAGAGTGTTTACTGGAAATATCATAAATTCAGTGTTAGAGTTCTGCCTCAGCTCGCCGTTCACCTGTGTCTGTATCTTAAGTTTTTGCGGGTCTTTGATTTCATCTATGGATATATACGGGCCATGTGGGTAAAAATTATCGAAGCTTTTTCCAAGGTAAAACTGTGTAGTTTTGAACTGCATAAGCCGGGAGCTTACATCATTTCCCACAAAATAACCAAGTACATAGTCCAGGGCATCCTTTTCCGGAACATTCCTTGCCATCTTACCGATCATTACGCAGAGTTCTCCCTCGTAATCAACCTTCATTCCGTTTCCTGCCTCAACTGTTGCACCACTGCCGGCGAATGTATTATTTGATTTGGTGAAAACTACCGGTGTTTCAGGTACCTTGCCGCCCTCATGCTCTGAAACATGGCTCTTATAATTAAGGCCTATGCACATAAGTGTTGATCTTTCATCTATGATTGATTCAAATGAAAAATCATAATCCTTAAAGTCATTTATATCATGAATCTTTTTAAAATCATCACCAGAAAGAGACGAAATTTCGGTTGTTTTAATACCGTAATCATCAAGAAGCGCCAGCCCTCCATTGTTATACAGTGCCAGATGCCTCTGTCCATTTATATTAACAGCAGCTATTTTCATATGGATAAATATGAAAATTATATAAAAATCTATGTCCCTTCCTGATAGCTGTTAAGATATTTCAGCTGATCCTCTGTATAGCTATCTATTTTAAAATTCATTGATTCCAGTGCAATTTTTGCAACCTCATAATCGATCTCTTCAGGTACCGGGTATACCTTGTTTGACAGATTTTCTCTGTGCTTTACTATATATTCTGCTGTCAGGGCCTGAAGTGCGAAGCTCAGATCCATAATTTCAACTGGATGGCCCTGGCCTGCGGCAAGGTTTAAAAGCCTTCCATCAGATATCAGATCTACTGTATTCCCATTCTCAAGCCTGTATTCTGTCACAAGATTCCTTACCTGTACCTTTTCTGTATTTCTTTTCTCCAGTGAGGAGTAATCAATCTCATTGTTGAAATGCCCAACATTTCCCATTATTATTCCTTTTTTGGCAACAAGCATATCATCATAGCTAACTACATTTTTCATGCCTGTGGCTGTGAATAGAAGGTCAGCATCCCTGATAGCGCTATTCATGCGATCAACGTTGAAACCATCCATGACTGCCTCTATGGCCTTTACAGGGTCAACCTCTGTAACTGTTACCCTTGCACCCATCCCCTTCAGCCTCATTGCAACTCCCTTTCCTACGTAGCCGTAGCCTGCTACAAGGGCATTTTTTCCTGCTATCAGAATGTTTGTTGCGTTCATAAATCCGTCCAGGGCACTCTGCCCGGAACCATACCTGTTGTCAAAGAAATGCTTCATCTGTGCATCGTTCACATCAAACATGGGGAATTTCAGGGCTCCGGCCTTTTCCATTGCCTTGAGCCTTACGACTCCTGTTGTGGTCTCCTCATTCCCACCGATTACATTTTTTACAAGATTTGGGTCAGATGCGACCAGATTTGTGAGGTCTCCACCATCATCGATTATAATATCTGGCGCAATCTCAACAGTTTTCTTGATATTGTCATAATATTCTGTTTCTGTTTCCCCCTTTTTTGCGTATACCATATAATTATAATCCTTCCTGAGTGAATCAACAACACTATCATCAGAGCTCAGGGGGTTGCATGATGCAAGCCTTACCTCTGCACCCCCTTCAGATAGTAGAAGTGCAAATATTCCTGTTTTAGCCTCAACGTGCAATGCCATGGCTATTTTTATGCCCTTAAATGGTTTTTCCCTCAAAAAGCGTTCCCTTATACTTGCAGATACAGGCATATGATCTCTTGCCCACTTTAATCTTAAAAATCCATTGCTTTCCATTATAATCATATGTGTATACTTTTGATGCTTAAAAGAATTCCCCTGCCACATTCATCCACAGTATATTCCATTTTTTTGTCCATGGCTGGAAACAGGGATTTGCCTGACAGGATAAGCCCCGGATTGATATATATAAAAAACTGGTCGAATAAATTAGAGTCAAGGAATTCATTTATAACCTGTACACCGCCCTCCACCAGTACGGATTTTATTCCAAATGAGTATAATTTTTCCATTATTCCCGTTATCCCGGTGTCGTTTACAGTAACTGTCTGGGCATTGTTTATGTGTTTATTTTTCCTGGACACTATATAAGTTTTCACACTGCCATCAAAGATTTTATAACTGTCCGATAACTTGAATTCGCCGTCAAGGATTATTCTGCATTTGGAATAGCGGAGAACAGGGTCATCCACAATAACGGTATTTGCACCAATAAGCACAGCGTCAACGGATTTCCTTAGCGAAATTACCCTCTCCATATCATCTGCGTCAGAAATATTATAGCGCCCACTTTCTGATGATATTTTCCCGTTCAAAGACATAGCAACGTTTATTGTTACCCTTGGAAGCATATAGGTTAATAATGTTCTAATATAACAATTTTGAGATACTACTAAAAAATAAGTATTTATAACTGTTAACAATATAGAAAAAGTAGGTATACCAGAATAATGCAATGGAAGTGGGTTTATGAAGGTCAGCGGTCATATATATTTCAATGGAAAATTAAGGCACGGGACTATTGATCTCTCCGGAGTGCCTTTGTTCAAAGCAGGTATTGCAAATGATGGGCTTTACGGGACCCTTATACCAGTGCCTATAAATGCACATACACATGTGGGTGATTCATTCATCGGTGACGAACCCTCCGGCACACTGCCGGACATAGTTGGCCCCGGGGGGCTCAAACACAGGATGCTCGAACATGCTGGTGAAGATTCAATTATAGAAGGAATCAGGAATTCTAACAGGTTTATGTGGAAAAATGGAACAGGCTCATATATTGATTTCAGGGAGGGCGGCCTGAATGGGAATAAGCTTATCAGAAAATCTAAACCGCGGCATATACGGCCTGTTGTACTGGGAAGACCCTACGGCAGTGACCCCCTTGAAGATATTCTGGATACTTCCGATGGAATTGCACTAAGTTCTATTTCAGATATTGATTATGAAGATGCAATGAAGGCATCTGTTGAAACCAGACGGAGGGGAAAAATATTTGCCCTTCATTTCAGTGAGAACAAAAGAGAGGATATTCAAAGAATCCTGGATCTTAAACCATCTTTCCTGGTACACGGGATAGAGGCAGATGATAATGATCTTAATTTACTTGGAAAAACTGGAATCCCTGTAGCAATAACTCCGCGATCGAATATTTTTTATGGAAAGCGGCCGGATTATGGAAGATTTATTAAATCAGGCATTGAAGTAATGATGGGCACAGATAATGTGTTTATAACGGAGCCGGATATGTTCAGCGAGATGGATTTCCTTTACAGGTATCAACGCTTCAGCACGTACATTAACCCGTCTGATATACTTAAATTTGCAATAGACAATCCGAGAAAATTACTGGAAAAAAATGGAGTTAGTATTAAAGAAGCCTATATATTTTTTAAAAACCAGCTAATCAATGAATACCAGATCGTAACGAAGAAACATTATTTCAGGTCCTCTATTATACATATTTTTGAGTAGATACTAAAATATTAAATATATTAGGGCAATTCCCCTGTATGTACTCAGATGCAATAACAGCATTCAGGAACGGAAATCCTGTGCTAATATTTGATGCAGATACCCGTGAGGGTGAGACCGATATAGTAATACCATCCCAGTTCATCACACCAGAATTTATACGTATAATGAGGAGGGACGGAGGAGGACTCATATGCACAACTGTAAAACAGGATGATGCGGAGAAATTGGGGCTTCCGTATATTGAAGACCTTTTCAGGAAATGCCTGAATATGGATAAATCCATACTGAATGCGGATGACATGAAATACGATAAGGACAGTACATTTTCTATTACCATAAATTCCCGTGATACGTTCACAGGAATATCTGACAATGATAGGTCTCTAACGGTCAGGCATTTTGCTGATTTCCTTGAAAACATGGAGGAAAATGGCACGGATCAGAGGGGTTTCGGGTCTGTTTTTAGAACTCCGGGGCACATACATCTTTTAATAGCAAGAAATGGATATTTCTCAAGAAGGCGCGGACATACTGAATTGAGTACATACCTTGTTGAACAGGCCGGGCTGGTTCCATCAGCAACCATAGTTGAGATGCTGGGTGATGATGGAAAATCAATGGCCAGGGATAAGACCGAGGATTATGCCAGAAAACATGGGTACGGATTTGTCACAGGCGAGGAAATAATCAGTGTATGGAGTGAGAACCGTTGAAAAAGATAGGGATAGTGGATACTACCTTCGCCAGATATGATATGGCGGCTTCTGCCATAGATGAGCTGTACGCATACGGTACAGGATTTGTGGTGGAAAGGTACACTGTCCCGGGTATAAAAGATATCCCTGTAGCCTGCAAAATCCTTTTTGAAGATTACCAGTGCGATCTGGTAATGGCATTTGGAATGCCGGGCCCCATGCCCGTTGACAAGATGTCTGCCCAGATTGCCTCCACAGGCATCATGGAGGTCCAGTTGCAGGAGAAGATGCACATAATAGAAGTTTTCGTCCATGAGGATGAAGCAAAGAACGATGCAGAGCTTGCATGGCTCTGTGACAGGAGAGCCAGGGAACATGCATTGAATGCATATAACCTGCTATTTGACAGGGATAAGTTAACCAGGAATGCCGGTATGGGTTTGAGGCAGGGCTTTGAGGACAAGGGACCTGCCATGGATGGTGGATCCGGTTCACATAAACATTAGGTGATAATATGGAAAAAATAAGAGTTGGAATAGTTGTTGCGGAATTTAACTTTGATATAACAGAGATGATGATGGAGCGGGCAGTAGATCATGCAAAATTCCTCGGAGTTGAGGTTGCCAGGATTTTCAGGGTACCGGGCACATTTGATATGCCTCTTGCCATAAAAAAGCTGCTCAAGATGGACGATATAGATGGTGTTGTCACCCTGGGTGCCGTAATACGTGGAGAAACAGACCACCACAGGGTTATTATGGATAACGCTGCCAGGAAGATAACTGATCTGTCCCTAGAATACGAAAAACCAGTGGCGCTCGGTATCTCTGGATCCGGGGAATCCAGATTGCAGGCAGAGGCAAGGATAGATATGGCAAAAGACGCCATGGAAAGCTGTGTCAAAATGATAAAGGAAATAAATTCACTGTAAATTTGACCATAAATAAATATATTTTTGGCACACAATTAAAAAAAATTAAATGCTTTTGTTTAATTACCTATGAAATGGGCACGTGGCCTAGCATGGATAGGGCAACAGCCTCCTAAGCTGTAAATCAGGGGTCCAAATCCCCTCGTGCCCGCTTATGATTCCATTCTCGGTGCCAGGAGAAATCTTCCTTTTATTCTTTCAGGAGAATCAGTTCCAAGATTGAACTCAATGGTAAGTGGATAATCACTTTTAAATGAAAGCTTTATTTCTTCACTAGGTGATATTGACCTCATGAATTTCAGAAGGTATTCCAGTGGATAGGATGATTTTATGGTCTCATGGCACTGGATTTCTTTCAGCATATCCTTCTGTAATATCATTTCACTTTCATCTGCATCGGACATTGACCTGGCAGAAAAATTGTCAGGGGTCATTGTAAGCCTTATTGCATCAGAAACATCCTCTGCTGCTCTTAGTCCTCTTTCGAATTCTCCCTTGATCATTACCACATAATCCTCTGCGACAATCTGGGGAACTCTTGGAGTTGTAATCTGGTTATTGTCCAGTAGAGATATGCTCTTTATTATATTCCCTATTTCAAATTTCAATTTTTCCCTGTCCTTTACAATTACCATGGAATCGTTGCTTGAGGCAAGCTTTAAAATGCTTTTTACCTTCTCAAGGTCAAGTGAGATTTCCTCCTCAGCCTCCACATCATATTCTGCAAAAACATTTTTCGGGATTTCCAGGGAAACCATGGCTACATGGGCAGGATCAACAGCATTGACGGTTATGCCAGATGGAGTTATCTTGAACTTTGACTCGGTAACCACGGTATTTAGCATTTCTACTACATCTTTTAGATTTTTCACAGAAATATTCATTCTTGTCATATAATCATGACATAGATAGGTATATTATAAACATTCTTTTCAAAAAAGTAAATACAAAAAATTAATTTAAGAGTCCTCTTGCCTTCATGGCATCTACGACTCTCTGTATGGCTATTATGTATGCTGCTGTCCTCGGGTCTGTCTTGTATTTTTCATGTACATCCAGTACATCCTTGGTTGCTGCAGTCATCTTCTGGTCAAGCCTGCTGTATACATCATTTTCTGTCCAGTAATCACCGGTTATGTTCTGCACCCATTCAAAGTACGATACTGTAACTCCTCCTGCGTTTGACAGGAAATCTGGAAGAAGTAAAATATCTCTCTTGAAGAATATCTCATCAGCCTCGGGGGTTGAAGGACCGTTTGCAAGTTCCAGCACAATTTTAGCCTTTACTTTTGATGCATTTTCGCCTGTTAGCTGATCCTCTATTGCAGAAGGAATAAGTACATCAACGTCGGATTCCAGAAGCTCCTCATTTGTTATGTTCTTGGATCCCGGGAAGTTTTCCACTGTTCCTGTCTTTTCCTTGTGCTCAAGAAGTTCCTTGTAATCTATTCCGCTTTCCTTGTATATTCCGCCGCTGGAATCAGAAACTGCAACAACTTTTCCCTGAAACATTTCATTCACAAATTTAACAGCGAACTGGCCGGCGTTTCCGAAGCCCTGTATGGCATATTTTGCCTTTGTCAGGTCTATTCCCTTGTATTTTGCACCCTCTCTCAAAACGTACATTCCGCCTTTTGCTGTGGCATCTCCTCTTCCGAGGGACCCGCCAACTGTAAGTGGCTTTCCTGTGATGACACCAGGAGCAGAATGCCTGACTATCTTTTCATATTCGTCCATCATCCATCCCATTATCTGTGGGGTTGTGTAGACATCCGGGGCAGGCACATCAATCTCTGGCCCTATAAAGTCAGCAATTGCGTCTATGTATCCCCTGCTTAATTTTTCAAGTTCATTCTTGCTCATCTTCTTTGTATCGCAGATAATTCCACCCTTGGCACCGCCGAATGGTAGCCCCAGAAGTGCTGTTTTCCATGTCATCCATGCAGATAGAGCCTTTACCTCTGATAGATTTTCTTTTATATAATATCTTATTCCGCCCTTCATTGGCCCCCTTGCATTATTGTAATGTACTCTGAATCCGGTGAATACCTTTGTCTCGCCGTTATCCATCTTTACAGGTATACTCACCTGGAGAATCTCCTTGGGAGAACTCAGCACATCTACAGTTGCACTGTCTAGCTTCATTACCTTCGCAGCCTTGTTTAGCTGGGCCAGCGCTATATCAAACGGATCTAAATCTTCCATATAAACACCGGGTTGAAATCACGAAGGGGTAGTTTAAGGTTTGCTTTGGCACCTATTGTATGACAATTGATAACGCGTATCCAGCAATAACTTAGATTTTTATAGAGTGTTAACATTATAAATAATATATGGAAGATGAGGAAATAAAAAAAATGCTAGTTATGGATCATGAAATGCTCATGGTGCTGAAGCACTTTGAGCTTGCCAAACTAGATTATGCCAAAAATATAAAAATTTATACCAGTATACCGCAGGATAAGGTTCAAATATACATAGAGCGGCTGTATGCAATGGGACTCATAGAAAAATATTCAGGATCATCTGTAAAAAGGACAGAGGCAAAATTGAAGAAGACCAATGAGGTTCATAAACACCATACATATTACCATATTGCAAATAAGGGTCATTACATACTCAGGGACATGACAGAAAGGGAGTACATAAAATATGTTGATATTCCCTGCCTCAGGCTTATACTCCTGAAAAGGGAAAGGAAGGATAATGCAGAAAAATGCCAGAAGCTATATGAAATGGGTATTATGGATAAAAATTATGAGCCAACCGAAATGGGATTGAAGGTACTCGACCTTGCCAGAAGAAGGCAGATAAAGATATAAATAAATTATCTCTATGGAGAATAGAAGTACTGGACATTGTGATTCGGATTGCCATAGGAACGTTTATAAATATTTTTAACATAACCGTTTTGATTTGGGAAGGTTTACCACATGAAACCTGCAGTTCAGCTTTGTTGGCTGATTACAGGGTTGCTTATAAGATGGGTTAGAGAACACTTCCAGAAGATAATTAAAAAAGCGAGCGTAGTGTAGCCTGGTATCACAGTGGCTTCCCAAGCCACTAACCCGGGTCCAAATCCCGGCACTCGCATATATATTATTAAAGTTACAAAGAATTGTTTCTATAAATATCCTTTTATATTTGATAATATTTTTAAGACGTGATAACGGACGGTTCCAGATCAGTGTATTTTGACAGGCGTTTTGATATAAAAAATTCTATGTCCAGGGGACTCCCAATGCTCCTTATTCCCCCGATTCTGCTTGCTGTGGTCCTGTACCTGCATAACTTCTACTTTCTTGAATATGTGCATGTGGTTTCTGGATCTATGTGGACTGGGATGGATCTTATCATGGGCCTCTTCTTTTCATATGTAATGAAAGGCCTGAACAATGCTGAAAAAACAAATATTTCCATGAGGCTTACTCCTACAATGCTTTTCTTCATGCCTTCAATTTCTTCTGTAACCATAACTGCCGGAATTTATCTGGCCATATCCATGCACATACCATTTTCATCTCCTTATATAATTGCTGCGCTGGTTATCGCCTTTGCGCTTCTGATCCAGGGCATAGGAATATTTCTGCCCAATGAGCTGAGAGTTTATAATGAGATTCTCCATGGAGCCAAAGATAAGGACAAGATTATAAGGCTTACAATGTTTAACCTCAGGCTGTCGCTAAGCCAGGTAATTCTTCAGATAGCCATAATAGCACTGATGGCACACTTTGCGACGGGGGGACTGCTATGAAACCATTGCAGCATGAGTCAATTACAGGTTTAATATCTGTTATAGTGCTGGCAATAGTGTTCTCTGCGGGCATAATTACTCCTGGAATTCTTGTACTTGATTATGTGCATGTATTATACGGCGCATTATGGACCGGGATAGATGTGTTTCTGGGCGCAATATTCTTCATAGTGATCAACAGTTTGGATAATACTATTAAGGCGGATATAGCCAGGAGGCTAATACCCATGACCCTCTATTTTATTCCGGCTATATCTATATTTACGGTTTCATCAGGAATTGCACTGGCAATACGTGAAAAAATAATTTCATTAGATCCTCTATTTATTGGTATTTTTTCCATAGCTACATTATTGCTCATACTCACAATTTTCTTCATTTTACCGATGTCTTTAAAAATTTACCAGGAACAGTATTCAGAAAACTTAGACAGGGGGATTGTATCAAAAAACCTGATGAATATTTCAAGGGTTGCCACGGTTCAGTTAATATTTCAGGTTGCGATAATAAGCCTGATGGCTTATTTAGTAGTTTATGCTTAAATCGCTCTGTGTATAATTTTTACATCTAAATCAAGACACAAAAACACTAAAAATAGTATTTGACAAAGTTATATTTTTACTGCATTCTTTTGGGATTTGCATTTAGATATAATGCCGGATCGGGAATGAGCCTAAAGGTTTAATACACTTCCAATCGCTAGGCATATTATGGACATATATTCTATCGATAGAGACCTCGATTCAGAGTATAAGAGGCTTGATAAAATACCGGAAAATGAAAGAACCCAGATAATAGATTTTGTTAATGAGATAAAGATTACCGGCATAACAAAATACAGGGAATATTTCTACCTGGTAAGGATCAGGATGATATATGGCATATTAGGGGATAAATTCTTAAATCCAGACAAAAAGGCAATAATAAACATGTTCCTGGGCCTGAAGAAGAAATACACTGATAGCACCATAATGGATTATGAGAATGTCATGAAAAGATTCTATAAATGGCATTTTGGTTCATTGCCTGATTTCATGGATATTAAATTCAATCATAAGTCAAGCCATGAGAAAAAGATAGATCTGATTACAAGGCCGGATATAGAAAAATTAACAGGTGCATGCAACAACACCAGGGATAAGGCATTGGTTTCATTATTATATGATTCAGGATGCAGGATCGGGGAAATATTAACGCTGAGGATGGAAGACATAGTATTCGATGAGTACGGCATGATTTTAAGGGTTCATG
Organism: Thermoplasmata archaeon; assembly: GCA_021806295.1. GTDB lineage: Archaea > Thermoplasmatota > Thermoplasmata > Thermoplasmatales > Thermoplasmataceae > Ferroplasma. The sequence goes on along the minus strand of JAJZXS010000007.1, from coordinate 16,422 downwards.
GAAAGACAGGTAATAGAAGCGTAAGGATAATAGGGGATTCCATAGCATATTTAAAGGATTACATAAAGTCAAAGGATGATAAGGATGAATACCTGTTTACTGGATTGCAGAGGCAGAATTTGCACCATGCCATGAAATACTACGATGCCAGGAAATTATTTGTTACTCTAAAAGCCAGGACAGGCATAGATAAAAGGATATATCCACATTTATTCAGACATTCCAGGGCATCATTGCTGGCTTCAAAGGTTCCTGAAGCACCACTGGAAAATCAGATGGGATGGGTTCACGGATCTAAGATGACATCTATTTATGTTCATTTATCCATGAGAGACCAGGACAATGCAATACTCAAGGCCTATGGCATAGATGTCAAGGAGAAGAATGAGGTAGAAGAAAAACCCAAGAAATGCCCCAGGTGCGATTATTTAAATCCTGCTAATGAGAAGTACTGCCATAACTGCTGGCTTCCATTCGATGAGAAACTGGCATTGGAATATGAGAACAGGGAGAAGGAGATCGAGGCCACAATAGAGAAATCTGAAGCAATACCAGGAATAGCCAAGAAGATGATCGAAGCTGCGCCGGAATCATTTAAATCTAAATTAATGGAGAATGTCCTGGAAGAAATATTAAAGGATCCAGAGACACTGAAGAAGTTCAGGAATGAAATAGATAAGAGTTGATATTGATTACTACCATTATTTGAATTCTTTTCTATACCCACTTCTCTTTGATTCAGATATTTTATTGCGACAAACCACATGAAATGATACCTAGAAACGATCTGAATATATGGCATTATTTGTAAAATTTAGATAGGTTATAAAGGGGTTTTAAACATTGAAAGATGTTTCGGGTATGATTATACCCTTAAGTGCGTTCATTTTAGGAAGTATATAAATAAAACAACGTTTCTATTAAAAATCTGCCAATTTATTTGAGCTGGGAAACTATTGTATAAAATGGAAATGACACGCCTTATGAAATGCAAAGATTTTTGTTTAATTATCCCTATAAGTGTCGATGCAATCTACAAAGTTTAATTTCTCATTTTGGGAGAACCAGCTTGAAAATTTAGGTTATCCATTGTCAAAATCAAAAATACCTGCACAGTTTTTACGTGATAAGAGGGCAATTCCCCCAGGGGTAATTTTAACTGATGCAACATTGGTTTATCATGATGAGCTCGGAATAGACATAGTAATCCTTGAATTTGAAAAACTACCGTCCAGAATAGGTGCTGCTAGAATAGCCAGATACTGGAAAAAACATCAGGGCAGCAGGCAGCTCATGGTATTTACAGATGGAGATGATAGTTATGCCATAGTAATACCGAATTTAGTTGAGAAACCTGAAACAAAAATGAGAATTTTAAGCCTTTCTGAAAAAATATATAAGACTGACGCGGAAGCCCTGAATTCTTTAAAATATACAGACGAACCCAAGGAATTGAGGGATAAATATGATAAAAACTTCCTGCCTTATGAGAAGATTAGAAAAGACTTTTTTGAGGATTACCGCAATATATACAAGAAAGCAGTGGAAACTGTTGAGCCAGTGCTTCAAGAGCATTCCAATTCATATGCACAGAGATTTCTTGGCAGGCTTATGTTTCTATACTTTCTGCAAAGAAAAGGCTGGTTAAAAGACAACCTGCATTTCGTTGATACAATAAAAGATTATACAGAACTGAACGGGGTGTATTATGTTGGGCTGAGCACAGAGGGAAACGAAGGGCTGCCATACCTGGATGGCACACTGTTTGAGAGAGAGGAATATCTTACCCTTGAAAAAGAGGAACTGCTTAAGGGTGGTATGGACAGTATATTCAAGAAAGCGAGAGAACTATTTAACCAGTATAATTTTACAGTGGACGAGCTCTCTCCTAAGGAGGTTGAGGTAAGCCTTGACCCTGCAATGATTGGAACAATATTTGAAAACATGCTGCCTGAAAATGAGAGGGGGTCAAAGGGTACATTTTACACACCGCCTGAAGAGGTTTCATTTATATGTAGAAGGGCGCTGGCTTCATATCTAAAGTTGCCTGAAACTATAAAGGAAACTGACGGAAATGAGGTTCTTCAGGATGGCATAAACTCACTTATAGAAAGACTGAATCAAAATAAAAGTGAAAAAGAAGTGAGAGAGCTGAGAGAAAAAATCCTCTCCATAACTGTGCTCGATCCTGCAGTTGGTTCTGGTGGTTTCCTTCTGGGGATGATGCAGGAGATGGTAAATATTCTCAGGCAGGCAGATGAAAGTGTAGGCTGGAATTCTGATTTAGACATGTATAAAACAAAAATTCTTCAGAATTTGTTCGGGTTTGATATCGAGGATGAGGCCATTGAAATTGCCAGACTGAGGATGTGGCTTTCCATGATTGTGGATAAAAAGCAGCCAGAGCCCCTTCAGAGCTTGGACCTTAACATTGTTAGAATTTCAGATTCTTTAATTACATTTGAGGGGATCCAGAGAAAGATAGAGGACAAACCTAATTCAATATGGGATGAGATGCGGACAATAAGAGAGAAGTTTGCCACCGCAAAGAAGCCAGATATAAGGGCAAAACTCAGAAATGAACTCCAGAGAATACAGAATAATATTGAGAGGAAAACTGGGGTGGAAGGCGGCATCATAGAATCATGGGTACCGAAAAAGGTTGACATTATTGTCATGAATCCCCCATATGTAAGACAGGAATCGATTCCTATTGAAAAGAAAAAATTTTATCATTTAAAGTACAAAGTCAATAAAAAATCGGATTTATACTGTTATTTTGTGCTGAGGGCACTCAAGCTGGTTAACCAGGCCGGGGTTGTATCAGTTATATCCTCAGATAAGTGGCTGGAAACAGGATATGGTAAGGATCTACAAAAGATGCTTTCAAGCAGGTTGATTGGGATATATGGGCAGAGGGAGAGAGCATTTGGAGCTGATGTTAACAGCGTTATATACGTATATAGTAGTGAAACCGATAGCTTAAAAACAACAGATTTTATCTATCTGGAATCCTATTCCTCTCTTTTAATAAGGAACCATATACAATTCGTGAGAAAGGATCTGAAACCCGGAAAATGGTTCTACCTAAGGGCACCGAAGATGTTTATGGAAAAGATATACCCAAAGCTGACACACAAGCTTAAAGAATTCGCAGAAATAAAGTTTGGGATTAAAACAGGCGCCAATGACTTCTTTTATATGAAGGATGTTTCAGCATCTTATGAGAAAGATTATCTTGAGAATCACGGAAAATTTGAGGACTGGGGTGTTATTGCCAGGAATGAGAAGGAATTAAAAGAGCAGGGGCTTATTTACATTGAGAATGAGGGTGGGGGGAGATTTGCCATAAACAGATCAGATATAAAGCCACTTGTCAGAACAACGAAAGATCTAAAAACTTACACGATAACCGATATGAAAAAATTATGCTTGTATACTAATAACCCCGGAGAAATGACAAAGAAATACATTAAGTGGGGGCAAGAACAAAGTATAAAAATCAAGGGAAGAAAAGATCCTGTAATAGGTTACAACAATGTTCCTTCAGTATCCGGAAGAAAAAACTGGTATTCCCTTAACGAGTTGGAACCTGCTAATATAATAATGCCTATGTATGTAATGGACAGATTCTTTGTGCCAAAATCAGATGAACCAGTAATTTGTGATCATACACTTTATACAATAAAATCGAAAGTAAACGGAATCGAATCATACCTGAATTCCACGCTATTTTACACCACCATGGAACTTTACCTCAGGAGGTTAGGTGGGGGTGTAGGTGAGATCATGGTAGACGATTATGAACAGATGCCCGTTCCAGATTTACAAAAAATTAACCTAACCACTATTAATAGCGCCTTTGATAGGAGCGTGAAAAGATATTTTGAAGAGGTTAAAATGAAAGATAGAAGACAACTTGACAGTGGAATATTGAAATTACTATCTATAGATAACTTCAATATTGATGAATTTTACAAAGAATTTATTGAGATTGTTGACGACAGGCTTATCAAAGCTGACAGAGGACTAAAGTCACAGGAGGGGTTAAATGAGCAGGATAATTGACAATGAAAAGGAGAGGATGTTTGAGGTTCTCAACAAGGAGATACCGGCGGCAGATGAGCTTGCATTTGCATCTGCATACTTCAACATAAGAGGCTTTAGCCTTATCAGGGATGCAATTAAGGATAAGCCCATGAATTTCCTTGTTGGAAGGCCGCAGGATGAAAGCATATCATTTGAGGAGCAGATAGTTAGGGAGCTAGAAGAAAACGAGGATGATCCGGAATATTTTAATTTGATGGTTGAGGCTGTTTCCTACTTTTCTGATGCAGCCAGATCAATTAAGAAGATAAACGGGCCTTTTTTCCATGGAAAAGCATACATTGGGGCCAGCCCATCCCTTAACTCTGTAAAAAGCGGAATAGGAATAGTGGGATCCAGCAACTTTACATACGCAGGCTTGAAAACAAATAGTGAACTTAACGTTGTAAATACTGACAGGGAGCTTGTCAGGGATATAAGCCAGTGGTTCCAGGGTAAGTGGAATTCTGCTGAGGACTATAAAGAAGAGTTTTTATCATTTCTTAAAAATTATACAGTAACGCACACACCCTATGAGGTTGTGGCAAAGGCCCTATACGAGAATTATAAGAATGACCTTGAGCAGTCAGAAAGAGTTAAAATAATGGGCTTAAAGAAGTTCCAGATAGTTTCTCTTCTTGAAGCTAGAAGAATTATTTCCTCTTATAACGGGGTTGTAATTGCAGATTCGACTGGGCTCGGAAAGACAAGAACCATGATAGCTCTTGCCCATGAGGCAAGGCAGGAGGGAAGGAAAGTTCTACTGATTGCCCCCAAGAGTGTGCTGAAAACAACATGGGAAAAGGAGATGGGAAACCTTGACACACATATAGATTCCGTAAATTCTGAATATGTATCGGCAAATCCAGATGGATTCCTTGAAAAATACATGCGGAAAAGAACCAATTTCATACTTGTTGATGAGGCGCATTACTTCAAATCCTCATCGTCCAACAGGTATAAGGCACTTAGAGACCTTATACTTCATAATGATGCCCAGGTGGTTCTTGCCACTGCTACGCCTGTGAATAACAGCTTAATGGATCTTTACAACCTCATATCCCTGTTTGCCAAAGATGATTCTATCCAGGATATTACAGGATCCACACTTAAGGGATATTTTTCCAGCAACCAAAAAATGCTTATTGAGGGCAAAAACTTTGAAATGTCAGAGGTTCTTGAGAGGTTTGTTGTGAGGCATTCAAGAAAATTTGCCCAGGCAGTGGAGCCCGACCTGAGCTTCCCCCAAAGAATAGTGGATAAGGATCCGGGCAATGCCTACAAATCAACAATACCTTATGATACTCTCTATTCCAGGCTGGAAAAAATTAATTTTGCAACCTATGATCTTTCAATCGACAGGTTTTCTGACCTGAGGCTTCCCAGCGGCGAGGCCATATCCCAGTTCAACCAGAAGGAAAAAAAGGAAAAGCTGAAGAGCCTGGTCAAAACAATTGTTATCTTAAATATCTTCAAAAGGCTTGAAAGCTCTATTGCAGCATTCAGGGACACAATAAATTCAATAATAGATTACATGAAGAATGCTAAGGCATATGCAGAGAAAACCGGGTATTTTCTACCACGTGCAGCTTCAGATGATGCCCTTTTTGATTTTGATGAGGAAATTCCGGAGGATATATTCAATAATTCAAAATACAAAGATTTGAAAGCTAAATGCATTCTTTCAGAAGATGAAAAAACATGGTTTGTGAATTCATGCGAAGAGGACATTAAGATCCTGGAAGAAATATTAAGTGAAATGCCTGAAAAGGACACAAAGATTGAGGCTTTAATATCTAGGCTAAATAAGATAATGCCTGAAATTGAAGAGCCGAATGGCATAGTTATTTTTACCCAGTATTCAGCCACAGCAATGTATCTTTTCAATACTATTAAAAGGGCTTATAAAAGAACATACCTTACATCAGGAAATAAATGCATAAATGCCAGTGGCAAAGATTCCAATACAACCGATATTGTTGAAGATTTTCAGGATCATGGCGGCATAATAGTAAGCACAGATGTGCTCAGTGAGGGGCAAAATCTGCAGAATGCACAGTATGTGGTAAACTATGACTTTCCATGGAATCCTGTAGTCCTCATTCAGAGGGTAGGAAGAATAGACAGGATGGGCTCAAAGTATAGCCATGTTTACCTATTGAATATTATGCTGCAAAATTCAAACAAAAATGATGAGAAATCGCTTGAGCATTTTATAGGCCTTATGGGGAAGCTTTATGAAAAGATCATAGGCATAAAGGCCACAATAGGCATTGATTCCCCTGTTCTTGGTGAAGACGCTGATCCTAAGGATTTCGGTAAAACGCAGAAACTTATAGCAGAGGGTAGGAGCGATATCCTGGTTGAATTGGAAAAGGAGATGGAGCAGTTCACAAATGACCCCAAGGATCAGCTAATGGAAATAATAGATCAGAAAGGCGAGGAATGGATTAAAAACATCCCACGTGGCATTGGGGCATTCAAAAAGTACGATAAAAACGGTGTTTTTAGCCTTTTCACAGATGGTGAAAAATTCTATTGGAGGCTTAAAATGGAGGGCGAAAAGGCACTAATAAGCGACCCTGGGCAGATAATTTTAATCCTTATGGAAGACAGCGATAAAGATGTCGGTGGCCAAAAGATTGAGTACAGCAGCCTTGTTAAAAAACTCAAAGATTTGAAAGAGTCTGTAATGGATTCTATTTCGAGGGAAAAACAGAGAAGGGAATCGTCCACAGCAATTCCGAACCTCACAAAACAGAGCGGTGAGGTATTCAATAAGCTAGGGGAATATAATCAGGACATAGCCCTTAAATTCAGGCAGTTGGTAAACAGGGAAACTCTGGTGCGATCGCTTTACGAATCATTGAATGAGGAGGACTTCTTTGAAAAAGCCCGGGATGTCATACTTAAGCAGTCCAGCAAAGACAGTATATCGCCTAAAAAGGAAATAACACTCAGGAGAATATGCTGGTGCCTACTTTCAAGAGAATAGTTAATGTACTGTTAGTTTTTGTTACTGTAGTGAAAAATTAACTCTTAAAACAGAGGCTTCTCTATATAAAGGATAAGTGTGCCGGGATTGTTAAAGTCTATGCTAATAGAGAATTTCATGGAAGGAATATAAAGGATCCAGAGACGTTGAAGATAAATTTAATTCATGGGATATCCCTTAAAGTAATTGCATTAGCCTTATCACACCTTTATTATAATAATATTCCTTTTAGTGCGTCTCTCTCAATTTCTGGAGTGATCACCATATAATACTTTATTGTGGTTGCGGCACTTGAATGACCTAATCTCCTGGCTATGATTTTATCGCTTACCCCATGCTGCAATAAATATATGGCCAGTCCATGCCTGAACATATGTGGATGCAGGCTGGATTCATCCTTAACCTTCATTACCTCATGAAATTGTTTAACTGCTATATCATTCATCGCTTAACACTTTTTATATACATTAACTAATATTAAATAAAATATTTTTTATCATGGAAGAGATCTATTACAATTTAAAAAATTGTCATTTAAAACACTTTTACAAAACTACGTGTTTGGTAAATCGGATAATATTTCACTTGTTAATTGATGCTGATACATAATTATTAATTAATTTCTCTAAAATATCAAATGCATTATTCAAATTTTTCTTGCACTCTTGTTCATTTGTGAATGTCTTTGGATACTTTTCATTATTACCATCATCTAATTTTGCTCTTTCTTTTATAAAGTTATTCATATTCTCCTTGCCAATTATAAAATAATGTGCTGAAAAATTGCTAGCTTTGTGTATTTCTCCAAGTCTTTCCGCATCATTGTCATCAATAAATTTTTTCTGTTTTAGTGCTTCTATTCTTTTATCCCAGTTTTTATAATTTTTAAGTGTCGGCCATTCAATAATTGGTTTTAAATACCATACTGATGTTTTATTCTCATTAAATATAACTTCATAGTATAAAGCAGCAAGCATTGTTGCATCTATTGTATTTCTAACCATCACCATACAGGCATCAAACATTCCTATTCTATACGATTCTATTGCCTGTATCATAGTAGTTGTACCCTCTGAAAAAACATCAAATTTTGTATCGTTTTTTAGTTCTGTGTATCTACAATGGTCAAAGTATCTTAAAAGCAAATCATCACATTCTTTATCCCTTTCCTTTCTCCCCTGTTTATCTCTTGTGTTGTTTAAATATATTCCGTCATTTATTTGCTTTAAGCATTCATCCCTGGTAAATTCATGCATAATGATGAAATACATATATAAATTTAATATTTATTCAAGTGGGTACTACTGGAACTTAATATATTAAGATTTCCATGTTAAGAAATCCAATGCTGCTTGGAGGCATTCTTCAGGTTTTGATGGATTGTAACCTTTTTTATCAAGTTTTTTTATATATTTTACGTACTCTTCGTATTTTAGAGACATATTATTATAATTATTTTTAACAGTTTCTATAAATAATTCTTTATTCTCTGGATAAAAAATAACGGTGCTTGTACTTTCATGATGATACCCTTTTTCTATTAATGCAACATTGACACCATGTTCCTCTGCATATTTTATTGGAATTTTATCATCATCTTTTATTTTGTTAAAATTGTATGGTTGTAGAATCATCCATGATGGAGTTGTGGATCTATGGGCCCATAAAGAAGTATTTTTATTAAATTGATTAAAAAATATATACCAGAGAGGTCTAGCCGAATCTATATTTTTAATGCAGTGCCTACATTTTTGTTTTTCCGGTTCTATTCTATCAATTACAATCATTTTTATATCATTACTTATAATATTCATTATTATAAATTTTTAATGTTTCAGTTTATCAAAAACACCTTTTAGAAGCATATAATAAGAATTATTTAACTACATCACCAAGCTTTTTTTGGGCTACTACAGTTGTAGCCAATTCTTTTATTTCTTATACTTGCATACTGCGCATAAATGGAAACATTATTTATTTTCATATATATTATATCTACTAGAAGAATTTAGATTCTACCTTTTTCTTTATCTACTATATCAATTAATTCGGTTATCTTTTTTGTAAGGTCTTCTTGATGGGCAAAAACAACACCCCGATCCTTGTAGTGAAGAAAAAATGTATTTACCTCTCCATTCTTGTTTCTCTTTGGGTCCCATCCAACTATTATATTCTCACTTTTTGTAACAGCTTTATCCATAAAAATCATAATATTTATAGGTATTTAATAATTGTGGTATTATATTTTTTAACGCTTTAAGTACAGTAAAACATAAATTTGAGGGCAATTTTATCGTAAGACAATATATAGACAGGGGGCATCATAGTTGTGTACCATATTTGTGTAAATATAACCCCTGTTCATAATAAGACAGATAAGAGCTAATTTCAATAATTTTTATCAGTTAAATATATTCAAAACCTTTTAATTTGAACGATTTTGAAAATTATTGCAATTAAATTTTTGTTACAGTAGTAACAATTATTTTTGCCTTTTTCAGTGAAAAGCACACCCTGTTTCATCATGAAAACAAAGATAAATTATTTAACAGTGCATTCACACTGAAAACATAACACCTCTGCATTAGCTCCCTCTTTATTCCAGTGCGTGGATGCCATCCCGTTGAATACAGCCACTGTATTCCAGTATATGCATATTTTTTCTAAAAATAGAATTTTTGTTTCTCATATTATATTATATAATTAAAGGGGTAGCAATGCACCGTGCAGGCGTGGCGTGTACAGGTGTGAAGTAACAAAAATTTCAATTCTAAGCGTATTTTTTCAGAGAGTTCCTCCATTAACCTTCTTATGCCATTTTTTGCCCTATAAATCAGGATTTGAGACTTCCCACCCAATAGTTAAATCTGCTTATTTTTATTAAAGTATTAAGATTAAATATTTTTGGTATTGCACGATTATAATAAATATATAGATTGATTTATAATTCTATTATAATAAAATTTATTCGGATGGCTCTTCATAGGCTATTCTTATATACCTCAAAAGCAATTTTTCATTATGGAAGAGAAAAAGGACGGGGTGAAGGCTGTTTATAAAAAAGGCACCTTTCCCATTCATTTTCATGGCACAGCGCATCGGGTGGCATAATTCTACATGAATCACATTCCAGTACACGAAAGCCCTTTAAAACCCCTCTAAATTTCTCAAATAAAGGCATGCATGCAGATAGCCCCAGCGAAGCATTTCCCTTCATAATCCCATTCCACCCGGGAAAAGGCCCTGAAGTTGATTATCCGGATAGCCCTGTGGAGCCCGAAGATCCGGATGATGACCCTGGAGATGAGCCCGATGATTAAGGATGGGAGAATAGTAGTTGAACTGCCAGAGGACTGGAAGAAAATTATAGCGACGCTCAGAGAGGGGCCTGGACGCATTGAGGACATCGCTTCAAGATCAGGGGTGAAGGTCTGGAAAGCAAGGAAGATAGTGAGCGGAATGAAGCTGCTCGGCATTGTGAGGATCAATGGCACAGCAATAGCGTTGAGGGAGAGGAAATGATGCAGGCAACGCTTTACGACTTCAAGCCCAAAAGGGCAAGGGCAGTCCATGAAATCGAATACCTCATCAGTGAATACATCAAGGCTTATGGCACTGATAAATATGACAAGTATGATCTATACGACTTCACATGGAAATGCCCCGGAAGGCTAAGGATAAAGGCACTGCCCAGAAACGGGTTCTTTTCAGCTTACAGGAAATATCTAAAAAGCAGGGAGAGGCGGAATTGAAATGCATATAAAAAAAAGCATCGGGCTCATAGAAAGATTCAGGGGCAAAAAAATAAAGGTGTATTACTCCACCGGAGACCCTGTTTCTTTCAGCGAGGGGTACATGGAAGACTTTGACGCAGATGGAATGCTCATCAAATCGGATAATGTCATGGTTTTCATTCCATGGGAATCTGTTGTTTGCTTTGAAGGGCAGCCGCAATCTTCCAGATCCGGGGAGGAATGAAATGATGCAGGCAAGATTGGAAGATTTCAGGCCTAAAAGAAAGATCTTCCAGGAATTCGATTTCCTGATCAGTGAATATATCAAGGCTTATGGCACCGATAAATATGACAAATACGATTTATACGACTTTACATGGAAGGTAAGGGGAAGCCTGAAAATTAAGAACATGCCTAGAAATGGATTCTTCGCAGTCTATAAGCGATATCTTTTAAGCCAGAAAAAACATTAAGGCAGTGGAATTAATTATCTTTTTATTCCAATTATAATATAGCATAATGATTATATAATCTTATTTTTATATTACAAAAACCGGATCGGGAGTATATAAGCAAAATAAAAATTCTAATGCCTTACTCGGTAGCACATTGAACCTTTAGTAGTATGCCGGGGTCGGGGATTGAACCCGAGGCCTTCGGATATCTCAGCTGTTGGCTTATGAGTCCGACGCTCTACCAACTGAGCCACCCCGGCATGTAAAATATCAGTTTGGAACGGCCTCAACAGGTTCCTGGGTATTTGCTTCTGGGGCCTCACGCTGTCCAATTTCAGTCTTCCTGATTTCAATTTTTCTTATGGGATAGACGTCCTTAAGGGCATTCACAAGGTCTCCATATACATCGTCACCGATTATATAATTTGCAAAAGAACCCAGTTCCATCTCTGAAGCTTTTCCAGTAACGAAACTCACTACAGAGGATCTGATTTCAGATCTTTTTGTCCCGGTAAGTTTCTGATCAGCCACAAGGACCAGCTTGACTGCTATGTTGAAAAAATCTTTTGTTTTTACATCGGTTACAATATCCATCCTTTCCCTTCTTCTTCTAACCATTCTTCTAATAGTATCATCACTGACCTCGTGCCCAATGAATTTGGTCGTGCACCGCTTTCCCTCACAGTTATCGACCTTGAATAAAACCATTGAACTTGCCTTTTTGAAATTCCCTGTAAATGTTGAAACGGGAACTGCAATAGTCCTGCCTATCATATAATTTGGGTCAGAACTGGGACTCATACCGATTTCCTTTTCCCCGAAATAGGATGGTGCAACTATTGTGTACCAAGATTTCTCCTTCCACTTATCCTTTGTAGTTGATCTTCTTCTATCTGCCATTAAATCCCTCTTATTAATTGAGCTTAACTTATTAGTGAAATACATTATTGCTTATAAATTTATAAGGTTATTGTTTCTAAAACCTTTTCAGTGTTATTTTATTGCACAAATGACCCGATTAATGTTTGGTAAGAAAAACTACAATAGAAAAGGCAAAAAACATTTAAATTGTATTCCGGTTTATCCACAAATGTTATGTTCTCTCAATTGTAGAAGTCATGCAGTGGGCACCACCATACCCGCCAGTTATTTCACTGAGGTCTATTTTTATTACATCCACACCGCTCTCCCTGATCTCCCTGCTGTCCGGGAACATTTTGCCCTTTCTTAACTGTATGTCCTTAATTATCCTGTCCCTGGTTGAACTATCAAACACATTTTCTGCAAGAAGCTTTTCAATAACACGTGAGGAATCTATGGCAATTATTTTTCCATCTGAAACAGTAAGGAAATTGGACGAGTATGAAAGCTGCTCGCTTATGCCCAGGTCTATAAAATTATATCCCTCGTCTTTCATGAACTGATACAGCGTTGTTTTAGAATCCTCTGTATATGTATTCCCGGAATTACGGACGTATACCCTTGCCTGTGCAGATTTTGCCAGCTCAACAGATGTAATTACAGTTCCTGCGGCAGGTATATTGAAATATGTGTCGAGGTGCATATTGACCATGATATCATGGCCATCCATGAAACTGTATATTGGATTGGAAATGATCACTATCCGGTCAAAGTCAAAAATTCCAGAATTCATGGCCTCCTCTGCGCCGGCCTCATTGGTTCTGTTTCCAGTCCCTATAAGGCAGAAATCCCCTGCAGGCATAAAATCGCCCCCTTCAAAAAAACCACTGTTTATTCTTTTTATCTTTGCATCGAGGATTTCACGGAATACAAATGAGGTTATATCAGTTTCCTTTTTCCTCTGCTGCATTTTCATATTGCCAATAAGCACGCCTGAAGATACTGCCTGCTGATCCCTCATAAAGTAAAGATTGGCAAGTGGCAAATTTGAATATACACGTGGATACTGGATGCCTGCAACATACTCTTTTAAATCAATGGATGGCTCCATTATCAGTGCCTGGAATAGGGATAATGAATCAACATACCCGATGTTTTTTTCCATATCCTTCCTGGCATTTTCCATGGATTCACTGGTTCCATAAAAATTTACAAGAGAAAGAATTTTCTCTTCAAGCTTTCTCCTGAAGGAGGAATTTTTTTCCGCCCCATTAACAATTAAATCCTCCAGTATATCCACATGTACACCGTTTTCCTCAAGTACTGTCTGGAGATTTTCGTGCTCTCGTTTGGCAATGGAGTAATTGAACGGCCTTTCAAACAGGAATGGCTTGGGGGCCAGCATGGCGTATGTGATCTCTGTTCCCGGCCTGTGCATAATAACCCTGTTCAATCTACCCCACTCAGACTTTATTTTCATAGCTGAGTATTACAAGGGATTTAAAATGCTTTTCACAGAGGGTAAAACTTATCCTCATATTTGTAAAGATCAATTTCCTTTGCGCTGAATTCTCTTCTAAATGTCATAATCTCAAAGGTTCTGGAATTCATTAGCTGCGATTCCCCGTCATGGCTGGACAGTACAATAAATTTTTCCCTGTCCGGTTCTTTCGAAATCACCCGGTAGGATCCCCTAAAAAATTCCTTGGAACTTACTGTCAGTGTATTGCCATTTCCAGTATCTATAACATCCATGGTGTTAGATCTGATGTTTTTTACCATAAGATATGCGCCACCGTAAATAACTGACCCGGGTACAAGGTCAAGTATTCTTATTAAATGGGTGTACCTGAAAAGATCCTTGCTATCCTTCCTTCCTGCAAGGGATTTTGTAATTTTCATGTTGCAGAAGTAATCCAGCTCCATCAATTTATCTATTTTAATGGCATCTTCCTTTTTTCCCAGATAGATATCCAGCCCCTCCCTTAATGTATCAATCCTTGATATGAATGAATTCGGATCGTTTTTATTAAGGCCTTTCATGAACTTCACTATCGTATCTTTCGCATCTTCCAGTATTTTTCCATATTCTGTGGTGTATGTTCTCAGCTGTATTACTGATTCATAATATGACCCGGTTACCTTATTGCATACTGGACAGCTTTCCTTTGAAATTTTCAAAGGCACTGACACTTCCTTTTCCACTTCTCCGAGGTTTTTATCATTGATTATAAGATCAAGGGAAACCTCATTTTCACCGATATGGTAGCTTTCAACCCTGGCGATCTTATCGTTTTTATCAAATTTAATATGGGACTCAGCAGCCCTCACTATATAGCGGTCTGCATCATCGTAATGCCATGATTTATTGACCCTGACTGCCCCACATTTCGGACATACAGTCAAATCCATATTTTCGGCTTTGAGCTGGATTTTATCCGAAAGGCAGCTACGGCAGATACCTGATTTATACGCCTCATTTTTGCCGCAAATAATACACTTCATAACTCTAAGCATTACAAAAGGCTATTTAATATTTGATCAGCCCTTTTAGATCTGAGAGGCTCTTTACTATAAAGCATTTATTTGTATCGCATACAGATATTTCATTGCCATTTGACCCGACGAAATAATAATTATATGGATAGTGGCCTCCCAGATAACTCAAAACTTCACCTGATCCTGTTTCAACCTTATAAAATTCAATAAGATTGAAAAGATATGAAATGGTGTAGGAAAAGAATATGGGCTGTCTCTCCATGTCACCGGCTATGGATCCTATGGACTTATCCAGCACATCCTGTAAGTTGCCGTCCAGATAGTTCAGTACTGCCAGGTTTCCTATTTCAAATGAAAATCCCGAGGGTATGGCATTGTCGTAGGTTTCCTTCAATCTTACAAGGAGATCACCTCCTGCAGAGTAAAATCCCCCGTTTGCACTGTCATAAAAGACCTTGATCAGTTTTTCATGAAGCTCCCTAGCGTAATTGAGGTATATGCCGTTCTGTGATGCTTCATAAAGAGAAAGCAGCCCTGATACCATGTAAGAATAGTCATCAAACATGCCGTCAATTGCTGCTGTTCCATTCCTGTAGGAGTGCATAAGCTTTCCATCACGGTACATATCATTCATTATAAAATCGGCGGAATCCTCAGCGGTGGCAAGCATATCTTTATCATGGAAAACCATGGATGCAAGAGATAGGGCCTTTATCACGAGGCCGTTGATATCTGCCAGGATTTTATCATCCACCAACGGTTTTTTCCTCAGATTCCTTATTTGCTTTAGTTTTTCAAGTTCATCCCTGTGTGATCTGGCCGGGTTCCCCTTTAAATCGCGGTTCATAAAGAGAATGTTCCTGCCGGATTGCCTCGAATTATTATCGTAAAAATTTCCCTCCGGAAGTACGTTGAAATCATAAAGAAAATCCTTTCCTGTATTATCCTTTAATTCTGAATAAGTCCATGTATAAAATTTTCCTTCCTGATTTTCTGAATCAGCATCAACTGCGGTGTAAAAGCCCTTAAAAAACATATTGTCTTTGAGGAATTTATATATTTCATAAACTGTATCCTTATAGAAGTCATTCTGTGTTATATCGTATGCATAGGAATATGCCATAATAGCCATGGCCTGATCGTATGTCATCTTCTCAAAATGGGGTATCCTGAAAAACGGATCGGTTGAGTATCTATGGAATCCACCACCTATATGGTCGTACATCCCGCCAAGGTACATATTTTTCAGAGTGGTTTCCACCATTTCCAGTGCCGTTTTGTCCCCGTTTTTCCTGTAGTAATTCATTAAAAAGATAAGATGCTGAAATGATGGAAATTTTGGTGAGCTGCCAAATCCGCCATATTCACGGTCATAATTCCTTTTGAGGGATTCATAAGCAGAATTTATGTATTTGCTGTAATCAATTTTTTGTGTTCCGCTGTTATTGGTTTCCATGTTTTTCAGCCGGGCTATGACTTCATCCCCGTTCTTAACAAGTTCATCCCTCTTATTTTTCCAGAGATAGGATATGTTATCACACAGGTCCATTATGCCTATCATATTGTTCCTGGAAACCTTTGGTATGTATGTAAATGCAAACACAGGCTTTCTATCCGGGGTCAGAACCAGGTTGAGAGGCCAGCCTCCTGTGCCTGTCATAACCTGGCTGAATGTCATATAGAGATTGTCTATATCTGGCCTTTCCTCCCTGTCAACCTTGATGCATACGAAGGTACTGTTCATCTTTTCCGCTACATTTTTATCCATAAAACTTTCCTGTTCCATGACATG
>JAJZXS010000036.1 GCA_021806295.1 Thermoplasmata archaeon | reverse complement strand
CTGGCAAACAGGTATGCCATAGTAAATAAGGGCTACGCAGAGGAGCTTTCAAGATTTGAGAAATCCCTGAACGAAACGGACCCAAATATGAGGCTGGCTGTGCTTACATCCATGGCCATAGTGCACAATAATGCAGGGTTAATGCTGGACACACTGGAAGGATTTGACCAGGATGAGGATAGGGTGAAAGTAATTCAGGCAATGGCCATGCTGAGTGGGGAGGACAATTTCAGGACTATAGAGGACGCAATAAAAAATAGAAAAATAAAGATGCAGGATTCCCTCAGATACTATATGCTTGCAGCGGCCAATCCCGGAGCAAGAGAGTACATATATAGCAACCTGGAAAATATCATAGAAAGCATACAGGCTGTTTTTGCAGGGTCTGGCTATTCATCCAGGGTTATAGAAACAGTGGTTCCCTTTATAGGACTGAACCATCCCGAGGAAATCCAGGAAAAACTGGACAGGATAAATATACGTGAGATCAGCAGAGGAATCAAGAAGGGGATGGAATACCTGGACATCTACATAAATTTCAGGGAAAGAATGAAAGAAAATTAAAATCCCTTTGATATATTTACGTTTTCCACCAGTGCATATGGCATAATAGATGAATGGATTTCATCCCACCACTTTACATATTTTTCTTCCCGGGACAGTTCTTTTACGTTCATCAGTATATTCAGGATTGAATCACTTATCCTTAACCCCTGAAGTGTTCCGGATACCTCCCCGTTTTCTATGAGGAATACTCCATCCCTGGGCACAGTTGAGAATATTCCATTGCTCTCATCCTGGAATCTTGTATACCAGGAATTGTTAATAAAAATTCCCCTCTTCATTCCAGCTATCATATCATCCTGATTTCCCCCTCCACCTGCCATGTGTATCTGCCAGGGCATGGGGTGCATGATTCCGGCATTCCCTGTGCTCTTATTTCCGGATTGCCTTCCTGTTGAGTATGAATGAAGGTATCCCTTCAGGATTCCATTTTCTATTAGATTTACACGGGACGTTGCTGTTCCTTCCTGGTCGACCGGTGTAAAGCCCGCACCCTTTTTATCCAGCGGATCATCGAAAATGGTAACATATTTTGATGCCACCATTCTTCCTGACCTATCCAGAAATGGGCTCAATCCGGCATTTATGCTGTAATATGACAGGAATTCCATGTTGTATGAGATCACTGCCCCCATTGTGTATGGAGAAAATACAACATCGTATTTTCCCTCATCTATGGACGCCTTCTTATGGGTAAGTGCTGCGGTTCTCGCAGCGGACATCCCTGCACCGTATGGATCTGCTGATCCCATGGAATCCATTCCATAATGCAGGGCCTCCTGCCCGCTGTTGCCTCCCTTAAATGCCCTCACCACCAGTTCAAGTGACGATTCAGAGTATTCCTGGTCATTCCACGGGGTTATTACCCGGTTCCTCAAATTATGGAGATATGCCAGTCCGGCTGCCCTGTCAGCCCCACCGTCCAGGGCACCACGAATCATTTCTCCTGCCATCGCATGTATGTCCTCATTTCTGTAATCCTGAATGTTATGATAGTCGAATTTTACCGGGTTTATACCATGAAAATCCGGATTTTCAGGAGCATTCTCCAGCATTTTTGACAGTTCTATGATCTTATCCTCCCATGATTCAATACTGTCAAAGGAGGTTTCTACCACTTTTCTGCCCCTTGCAGCGAAGACTGAATATGATGGGTTTGACCATTCACTGTCCAGATCAATGGTGTTTTCTGAAAACCGGACCTCTTCGGTGGTGCCATCAATTATATTTATGGCAAACTCATCGCATATTTTACCCAGATTATTCACAAATTTATCAACTTCCAAGGTATCACTTCATATACATATTTCTGAGCCTGAGATGTGGCCCTCCCATCCATACAGGCACTCCCTGCTCGGGGTCGCCCTTGCCGCATATTCCAGCATGGAAAACCAGGTCGTTCCCGGTACCGTCCACTGATGAATAAAAGTTTACGGTATTTGTTTCCAATACTGGCCTGCGCACCATGGATGTGATTTTTCCATTTTCTATCAGGTACGCCTCCTTTCCTACATATTTCTCATAAAACCTTGTATCGTCTATATTCCATTCAGTGAAGTTTTTCATGTAAATACCTTGCCTTATATCCTCAATGAGTTCCTCAGGTGAAGTTTTTCCCGGTTCTATGTAGGTTGTGCTCATGCGGGCCAGTGGCTCCATATCCCATTCCGATGATCTGCCTCCACCGTTGGCAGGCAGTCCAGAAATTGCCGCACTTTCCCTGTTCAGTATATAACTGTCTGTATATCCATTTCTGTAGAGATAGCGTTTGCCTGATTTTATCCCCTCATCATCGTATTCATAGTACCCAAAACTGCCCTTGATGGATGGATCATCTATGAGATTTACATATTCAGAACCTATCCTCTGTTTCCCATCCGCTGCATTAATAAATGAACCGCCTGCCTGGGCAGCTTCCCTCCCTATAATTCGGTCATACTCCATGGGATGCCCCCCAGATTCATGTGCAACTATTCCGGATATGGAGGGGCCCACAACCAGATCATACCTTCCCGGCGATAGCCTGCCTGCATGTAATGATTCTTTCAACTTTTTAATGTCATTACCTACCAGATCCGGAAAATTAAGTGAGTCCAGGTATTCATAACCGGATGTTGAACCGTACTCCTCCGATGATTCCTCAAAGGAACCTGAATCCCTGACACCTGCCATGTAAACGAAATATATTCTGGAATATTCACCTTCAATCAGGGTTCCAGAGGTATTTCCATATGATTCCCTGACAGTATCATCTGAAAGATTTGTGAACCTTATGCTTGCACCGTTTTCACCCATGATGCTGTCCATATCCTTTATAAATTCTATTTTCCGGCTATCAGGCATGTCTGCAACTTTTTTTCTTCCCAGTTCTTTCCATGATTTTTTTATTCCGCCTGACATATCGATTTTATGCTTTCCAGTTTTCATAGATTTTTCAACAAGCCTTGAAAGTTTTGGCCTTATGGAAGATAAGTCCTTATCATTGAAAAATGCCATGGAAATAGAATTATTGACACACCGGACAGCATATCCTGAACTGTTCGATATGTCCTGGCCATCAAACTGGCCGTTTCTATAGGAGTAGGATTTCCCGGTGCTATACATGTGCCGGACATCGGCAAATTCTGCCCTGCCGGATAGATATTCAAGTATATCTCCGGTATAATCCATTTTTACTTTCCCTTTATCCTGCTTTCATAGTTGTCCAGTATTGCCCTTATGCATTTGCCGTAGTTATACCCGGACCCGTCATCCTCCATATGAAGTTTTGGGGTTATGAGTTTTGTCCTCACAGAGTATTTGCCCTTTCCCTCTGTTTTGTATTTCCTGACATTGAAAAGCAGTTTGCCGTTGTTTCCCACAATTCTTGAGATGTTTGTTATGAATTTGTCTGCCATGAAGTATGTTATATCATATAGATCCCTGTCCTGCTCATTTAAACCTGAAATTTCAATGTAGAAACCCTCCTCATTGCCCGTTTCTATGGAATTAAGTATATCTGTAATCCCCACAACTCCTGTGAGCCTGGAATCATTGTCAACTATAGGTATAACGTGAATATGGTTCTTGACCATTAATGAGGCAGTATCTGTTATGATCGAATCCTCACTGCTGCTAATCGGGTTGTCCATAAGGGATGATGCAACTATTTCAACTTTGGACTTCCCTGATGTGTACTCACCGTAGCTTATTTTCTGCTTATCCATTATCACATTGTTGATTATTTCCTTGAGTTTTAGAATTCCGGCCAGTTTCCCCTTAGATGTTACCGGTATTTCATACTCATCAAGAGTGCGGATTTTCTGTGCGGATTCCTCTATTTCATCGTTAACATCCACTGATATGACATCCGACGTCATTATCTCGAAGTTTTTTATCCTGTCTGCCCTGGGATCTATTTCAGAGAGGTGCCTGATTACATCCATCCTGGTTACAAGCCCGGTAAGCTTTTCTTTCTGGAATACAGGAAGGGCATTTAATCCGCTTTCTTTTAAAAGTTTTACAGCGTCCATTACATCCGTTTTTTCATCAAGCCTCGGTGCGTTAATGGAGAAATTGTATACCCGGGAATTTGTCCTAACACTTCCACGCCTGAGTATATTTTTATATGTAAGCATGCTCACGTATTTCCCATTGGACATTACGGGAAGCTGCTGTATATCGTTATCCTTCATCTTTGAAATCGCCTCGGATATCTTGGCATCGCTATCTATAACAATAGGGTCTTTCTTCATGATTTCTCCAACATTCATTGTATCACCAGAATCTAAGCTTTTTTTCTGCTATCAATGTGTTAATCTCTTCTGTCTTATTTAATTTATTGGATATGCCTGAAAGGACATCTGCAACTACATCCATGCTGTTTATGCCCCAGCGTGTAATTTCCTGGGTTCCAATCCTTCCAAACCGGTCTATAATTACCCTGTTTTTTTCCAGTTCCACAGAAAATGAATGATAATCAAATCCTTTTTTCCTCAGGAATTGTTCATCCAGGAGCAGCTGGTGTGTTTTGCTTTCCTCTGACCCTGGCAGCAAATTGAACCCGGCGTCCCTTAAATATATTGAAAGATTCCTTGTATTCTCCACAACACCCCTTGCATACTGCTCCCCGTATTTTATCATTTCCTCCACGGCTATGGAAAGTGATGCAACCCGGGATAGGTTAACATTGTCCATTGTATTGAATATGGTATTTTCATGTATTCTTTCAGCAAGATCGCTTTGATTTGTAAGTATTATCCCGCCCTGCGGCCCGAAAAATGTTTTGTGAGTGGAACCGTATACTATATCAGAATATTTCAATGCATCTGGCTGGAAGGCCTTTCCGGCAAGGAGCCCCATTACATGTGATGCGTCATATAAAACAGTAATTCCTGTTTTCTCCTTAATCTCCTGTATCAGTTTCATATCATATGGTTTTATGAACATGGACTGTCCCAGTATGAGAGTCCCGGTACCGGTTTCCCTTATTTTTGATTCCAGTGCATCGTAATCAATATCAAAATTACTGTATGGCACATCGTTGAATCTGTATCCGAGCACTCGGTCAAGATGGTTACTGGAATATCCAGGATATCCACCATCTTCCTCCGATATTGCCATGACGTTTCTGTTATCCCCCAGCACGGAAAGCAGTGATATCTCTGCTGCAACATGGCCACTGAGCGGTCTTGACTCAGAATATTTGCTTCCAAAAAGTTTTTTAGTATTCTTTTCCAGCAGTTCTAGAATGCTATCATAGTATCCGGTGCCACCATATGCGTTGTATTCCCCTATATTTAAAGAATATCTGGAGGCCATGTCAGATGAAAGCGCTGTCCTGGCATTTGGGCTGAGAACATTTTCAGATGCCTGAAGATTCAGCGTGTTATTTCTGTAATCATTATATTTCTCAATGAGATCAGATGTTTGCATTGATGTATATTCCATTTCATTATTATAATTTTTTTTGTAGGAATGGTGTTAATAAAAAGTATTCTTTAATGTTTCTATCTCTCTGAATATCAAGCATATATGAATATTTAAGAACACGATAAATGATGTGGTGTAAACTTTGATTTTATATCCATGCATTTTGAGGTTTAGAAGACAAACATAATTTAATATTTTTAGTATTGGCAGTGGACTATAAAGCAAATATTAATTAAACTGTATTTCCATAGCAGACATATGGCATACAGAATATACGTGGAGCCCAGGGATGGAATAAAACCATTAATCAGGGTAATTAACAGATCAAGGCATTTTGTTTACATAAATTCGTATTTGCTTGATGACCCCAGAATACTGGAAGCAGTGAAAGGCGCAGTAAAGAGAAAGGTTGACGTGAGGTTAATGGTGGATGGCCGGCCATACGGGATTAATGGAGATGATGGGACCCATGCAGAGATAAATGATCTGAAACAAACAGGTGCAAAGGTAAAAATTGCCCCTGAGAGATTTGAAAAGCCCAATGTTTTCGATCACGCCAAGTACATGGTGACAGAAAAATTTGCCGAGGTCGGTACCCCAAATTTTACTGAGGCGGGATTTTCAAAGAACAGGGAGTATTTTACGATTACCAGGAACCGGAATGTAATTAAGGCGCTTAAACAGATATTTTTATCCGATTTTGATGGAAAAAGTGCCGGTGAGATGCCCAGAAAGTATCTCATAGTTTCTCCAGGATCGGAACCTGCATTAAAGGAATTTATTTTGAAGGAAAGAAAGATAGTTGTGGAAACGGAGGAAATGGGAGATGACAAGGAAACACTTCAGGCGTTAATGGACAAGGGGAAAAGGGCAAAAATCATAGTTCCTGATACAGTATCCTCAACTGATGCGGCAAACCTTAAATTATTGAAAAAACATGGCGTCAAGATAAAATATATGCCAGCAGAAAAACTGTATATGCATGCAAAAATGATAGCAGGTAGCAGGGCGTTTATTGGTTCTGAAAACTTTACAAAGTCGAGCCTTAACAGAAACCGGGAAACAGGAATAATAATAAAGGGATACATTCCGGTTTCAAGGCTGAAAAACACATTTTCATCTGACTGGAGAAGGGCATCAAAAAGTATTAAGAGAGCAAAATTGTATACATCAAAAAATAGGAGAAGGAAAAGCACTAAAAATTCCGTTAGATAGGTTCAATCTATCATGACCATATCCTGGTAATATACTGTATATGTTTGATCGTCGCTTTCTATTATAATCCTGTTTGAAAATGCCTTTTCTATATCTCCTGAAATAACTCCATCATTTTTTGTGCTGACAACTACATGTCCCTCCACAGGGATTTCCCTTATTTCTTCTATCTCGGCCTTTCCTATAATGACTGGAGTGTACATAACATTGTTTCCTGAATAAAATTTCAACGGTAGGTCCATGATTATTGATTCCGCATCAACAGACCTGACAATGCCAGAATAGGTCATTGATCCAGTTTTTACAAGGTATATACTATTTAACATGCCATTTTTAAATGCGTCGAGGAAATCCGCATAATCAAAAAATTTAGAAGCATTCATGAAAATAGAATGCATTAAATTATTAATCTGTATTTGTTTTAATGAATATGTTCAAATTATCCTTAATATATTGTTCATACAATCAGAATTAACAATCAATGACACATAAATTAAGGTTAAAATTAAATTTCTAGGCCCGTCACACTATAAAAATTATAAATTTAAAATGTTATTGGAACATATCCCTGCTCCAGATAATCAGTTATAACAGTGGATACAGGCTTTAAATCAAATTTTAGGTCCCTGAGTTTTGTGCCTATACCGCTTTTTTCTGCATAATTGACGCATGCAACCGGTATAGTTCCTCTGTCCTGAAGCTGCCTGACCAGGCCCGATATCTCTGAATCGCCGGATGCCGCCAGTTTTTCACTTTCCCCAAAGAAGATGACTTTTGTGTCTGGCTCCATGTGATTTGCAAGGTTCAATGCCATTATAGCCTTGCCTTTGTCTCTTTCACCTGAAAGTATTATAATCAAAACCTTTTTTGCCATTTTTATGTATTGCTGTAGAATATAAATATATGTGGTATAAAGGAATAGAACAGAATAATTATATTATATGGAAAATAATATTTAATTTGTTTTCTTTTCCTTCGGAACTAAATTATAGGGAACTATATTTTTATTGTCCAGCTGTATCTTTATATTGTTATATATCCTTTCAGCATCAGGCAAGTCTTTAAGAAGATAGTTTTTGGTTTTAGTAATAATATAGATTGAATGCAGATTAAATTTCCTTTGAAGATAACCTTCTGTAATAAAAAAATCAGCAAAATTGCTGTAAACAACATTATGTGATGTGAATAAATTCTTGATAAATACATGGTCATCGTATATTTCCACCTTGTAACTCATCTTAAAGAGTATGTAAAGAATGCTGATCAGGTATATTATTCCAAGAAATATCAGATAGTTTATGAGTGTTTTATAACTTATTTCTAGAAAGATTGAAAATATAACCACAAGTATGGTTATTTTCAGCAGAGTTTTTTCTATTGATTTTACCCATAGAGCCAGCATAATACCTTTACACCATCCACATCCCTGAATTCAGGTTCTGTGGTTTTACATATATCCATAACCTTGGGGCATCTGTTGGCAAACCTGCATCCCGGAGGCACGTTGATAAGGCTCGGCACATCCCCTACAGGAGATTTCAGCTCCTTTTTATCAAAATCAGGAACAGAAGCTATTAACAGCTGTGTATAGGGATGCTTTGGGCTTTCCATTATTTTATGGGTTGGCCCGTATTCTACCACTTTTCCTGCATATGTAACAGCAACTTTGTCAGTTATATATTTTGCCACACCCATATTATGGGTTATAAATAGATAGGTCAGGTTATACTGTTTCTGGATATCAAGAAGAAGATCCAGTATCTGTGCCTGTATGGATTCATCCAGAGCGGATGTAGGCTCATCAAGTATTAACAGATCAGGCGCCTTGATTAGGGCCCTGGCTATGGCAATTCTCTGTATCTGCCCTCCTGAAAGCTCCCTGGGCTCCTTATTCTTCACTTCCTCATAATCCAGACCCACCAGAGAGAGTACTTCAGCAACTTTTTTTGGATCGAATTTCCCCAGTGGCTCTGAGACAAGCTGCTTTATTTTCATACGTGGATTTACTGAGGTGTAAGGATTCTGAAATACCATTGATGTGTGTTTCCTGATGGTGGTAAGATTTTTCTTTGTTATTTCCTCGCCGTTGAAATAAAGCTTGCCTTCCGTAGGAGTTTCAATGGTGGATATGATTTTGCCCATTGTAGTTTTGCCAGAACCTGATTCTCCAACAACTCCAAGTATGGTACCTTTCTCTACCTCTATGGAGATATTGTCCATCGCCTTTACGTAGACAGGCTTTCTTCTGAAAAGTATGTCAAGCAGTTGCATTTCCTGTGTTAAATAGTATTTCTTTATATTTTCAAGTTTCACAATTTCATTCAAAGAGCCAGCACCTCACTTTATATTCCCCCCCTTCAGAGATAAGTGGGGGCTCAACCTCATGGCATTTTCCGAAAGCTTTGTCGCATCTGGGGCTAAATCTGCATCCCTTCGGAAGATTGAAGAAAGATGGTGGAGATCCAT
This sequence comes from Thermoplasmata archaeon, assembly GCA_021806295.1. Lineage (GTDB taxonomy): Archaea > Thermoplasmatota > Thermoplasmata > Thermoplasmatales > Thermoplasmataceae > Ferroplasma. Next base: position 1,299 of record JAJZXS010000036.1, on the reverse strand, counting down.
TGATGTAATAAAGACGGGAATTTGTTTTATAATCTGTTGGAACACTTCTTAACAGACCAATGGTATATGGATGCCTCGGGTTTTTCACTATTGTCTTTGATTCGTTGAACTCCATTATTGTGCCAGCATACATAACCATTATCTTATTGGAAATAACATATGCCAGGCTCAGATCATGGGTAATGAATATAATGGACATTCCATATTCTTTATTTAACTGCTTTAACAGGTTTATAACCTGTGCCTGAATTGTAACATCCAGTGCAGTGGTCGGTTCATCGGCAATGAGTAGTTTTGGCCTCAATATAAGGGCCATGGATATAACAACCCTCTGTACCTGCCCCCCTGAAAGCTCATGTGGATATCTTTTTATTATCTGATCCGGGTCGGGAAGCCTTACAGATGCAAGTGCATCCAGTACAACCTTTTCCAGATCTGATTCGTTCGGTTCAGGAGTCCCATCCCTTATAGCCTTGATTTTAGCAGCTTCCATCAGCTGAAAACCAACGGTCTTAACAGGGTTGAGGCTGTTGAGCGGGTTCTGGAATATCATGAATATTTCAGTTCCTCTTACAAGCGTCATTTCATCCTCACTCAGGTCTAATAAGTTTTTCCCGTTCATCAAAATTTCTCCAGATTCCTCCCCTGAAGGTGGAAGCAATCTCGTAATAGCCCCGCCCAGAGTGCTCTTTCCGGAACCTGATTCCCCAACTATAGATATTGAATCTCCCTTATCCAGATTCAACTCGAAGTTGTTCAGGACTATTGATTTTCCGTTTACGGTTTTGTAGGCAACTTTAAGTTCTTTTATTTCTAGAAACAATCTTTGCACCTCAGTAATCTATTCTGTTATTTATAATGTCCTGATATCTGTCTCCGACCAGAACGAATCCTGCAACAATTATTAGTATAGCAACACTGGGGAACACCGCATACCACCAGTCCGCTGGGAGATATCCAAGGCCGTTTGATGCCATTGCCCCCAGCTCTGGAATAGGTATGGTAAGTCCGATTCCCAGGAAGGCAAGTGTTGCGTATGTCAGTATAACGTTTCCGAAGTCCAGGGCAGCGTAGGCTATTACAGGATCTATGCTGTTTAAAAATAAATACCTGAAAAACAGGCTTATTCTTTTAACCCCATTTATTTTTGCAGCCTGCATATAGTCCATGTTCTTGATCTTCAGGGTCTGCCCTCTGAAGAACCTTGCATATGTTGGCCACCATACAATGCTCAGGGCTATAATCACTGCGTTGAAACCTGCCTTTAATGGTATAGAAATGGCTATAACAAGAATAAGA
>JAJZXS010000028.1 GCA_021806295.1 Thermoplasmata archaeon | reverse complement strand
TCCGTTACCACTCACAATCATTCCCCGTCAACAGGTTCAAATTCCTTCAGTGGTCCTTCGAAACCGCATTTCGGACATGTTATAATCGCGCCTAGAGCGACAAGACCGCCCGGCATTTTTATCCCGGCCTTGTACTCAATAGGTTTCAAGCCCCAAGTAGGTTTCTTGAAAATTTCTCCGCACTTTGGGCATTTGATTTTCTTTGTCATTTCAATAACCTCACTGATAACATAACACGGTAAAGTTAAGACTTTTGCTATCTAAAGATTAAAATTACAGTATTCGCTTAAAACTTTAATCAAATCCGGTCGGGCCCATAAATATGGAGGAGCTATTAACAGGTTTATTGTATATTTTAATGGTCTTATCAATTTTTCCTCAGCTGTATATACTCTTTCAGGCATTTATATTAATTCCTTTTTATATTTATATAAATTATTCGTTATATATCTCTTTAGCTGTGTATAAATTTAAACTATCCATAACCGATAAACATAAATGAATAAAATAAATTACTGAAAAGCATAGTTTACCCAGAAAAATAATAAAAAACCTTTAATTAAAAAATTATATATAGATAGAGAATCTCTATCATACTGCTATGAATAAAATTGTAAATAAATACATAGGATTGCCAAGGAAAGATGTTAGAGATTTCTGGACCATTGAGAAAATAAATCATATAAGGAGGCTATCATACTCTCCTGATGATATTGGAATTTTTGTGAAGAACACCGGGAGTCTTAGAATTCTAGATAGAATTAATTTTAAAATCAATAGGCATATTACTGTTCCAGGGATTGACACATCTACTGAGAGTTCACTGGCCGGATTTAAACTCTCTGTCCCTGTTTATCTGGGTGATATGTCATACGGCGCCCTCAGTGGAAATCCGAACATTGCTATAGCAAAAACCGCGGAGATAACCAGAACCATGGCAGGAACCGGTGAGGGAGGGCTTTATAAATCGGTGGCAGATACAAAGAGAATATTTGTCCAGTGGGCATCTGCCAGATTCGGGGTAAGTGCCAATGAGTTAAAATCAGGTGCGGGCATAGTTATCAAGATAGGACAGGGTGCTAAACCGGGGATAGGTGGACATCTACCGGGGAACAAGGTAACCCATGATATTTCGGTTGCGAGAAAAATTCCTGAGGGAATTGATGCGATTTCCCCTGCACCACATCATGACATATATTCCATAGAGGATCTTGCACAGCGCATAGAAGCGCTAAAAATACTGTCGGGAAAACCCGTTTATGTGAAGGTAGCGGCAACCAATTATATACCCTACATAGTAACAGGAATAGCAAGATCCGGGGCAGCAGGGGTTATTATTGATGGGCATGGGGCTGGGACAGGAGCTGCCCCGGTTACTGTAAGGGATAGCCTCGGGATACCTATAGAAATGGCTGTGGCCTCCTCGCATAATATTCTTGTTAATGAAGGGTTGAGAAAGAATTTCAGCATAATAGCTGCCGGACAGGTTGCTGATTCCACCGATGCAATGAAACTATATGCACTGGGGGCAGATGTGGTAAGCCTCGGAACATCAGCATTGATAGCAATGGGATGCGTTATGGTACGTAAATGCAACCTCGGATACTGTCCTGCAGCCCTTACCAACAAGGCAGATAATAGAACATTGATAGATTTAGATTTTGGAATACAGAACACGGTTAATTTCGTTAATGGCTTTAAAACTGAAATAGCAAAGATGATGTCCCGCCTCGGAATAAAAAACATGAAAGAATTGGTTGGAAATAGAGATATTCTATATGGTGAAGGACTTTCTGAAAACACCTTAAAGGTACTGGAAATTAATTCTGCATTACCTCAAGATTTAAGTTTCAAGCAGGGATCATTCTATCCGGATAAAAAATACATTAATGAACTTATGATTAAGGGAGAACCTGTAATAAGCAGCATGGGAAGCAATGCACCCCCGGACGTTGAATTGCCCTCCAGGATAATTGACTGGCTGAGACTCGATGGTGCACAGGTTACCAGGCCATCCATAGATCCTTACAGAGAGGATATAAATCTTAATTTCTACCTGTGTGGCGGGTCAATAAACATATCAATGCCTGTTTTTATTAAGGTTAGTGGTGCGGATGTAGAAATCAAAAATGCACTTTCCTGGGCTGCCATGTTCACGGGAACCATGATTGTTGATGATCAGCTCCAGAAAGAATTTAAAAGCATTTCCATAACCGGAAGCAATGTGTACAGATATAAAAAACACAGATACTCCACAGTTAATGAACATGATTATTCAGCTGATGGCTTTGTTATCAGGCAGGATGATAATATGGAAATAAGTATAGCAGAGCTGGACCATGAATTAAAAGGAAGAGGTATGCGGGAAAACTATGACATTATAGGGGAAATTGATCATTTCAGGAACACCGGGGACATAGTTAAGTATCTTGCTCTTGGTTGCGACTCTTTAATAATTTCATATAAAATATTTGAAGCGGGATTGAATAACAGTTACAGCAATCTCAGAGAAAAAGCTGTTAACTTTCTTTTAGGCATGAAAAAAGAAATTAGCCTGATTTCCGGAGCAATGGGAATAGCCAATTTGCAGTATTCTATTGTTGGGAATACTGAATTACTGAGAGCCATAAATCTTGATAATACCATAGCAAAAAAAATAAATGTAGCGGAGGCGGGATCGACATGAACTACATGCCTTCAAGCTGCGGCCTTTTTGGGATAATGAGAAAAAAAGAATCCGGTAAAATTTCTGGGAGTATTCCAGTGAAATGCCTGGATTATATAAGGTACCGCGGTAGTGATAAGGGTTCTGGATACGCATCATTCAACTTAAACGATACCAATAGCTTTACGGTTAAAATATTTTACAATGATGAGGAGGAGAAACTACGGGCATTGCTTCAGGAACACGGAATAGGAATAAATAGTTCATACATGGAAAAGGGCAGGTCGATAAAAAGCTGCTGTTATGATGTGGCCTTTGAAGACAGCAGGTCCCTGGATGAGGTTAATGCAGTACTCTGGGATGAAAGTAATGGAAGATTGTACAGTGCAGGAAAATCGCTCCTCGTGTACAAAGGTGTTGGCTATCCTGATGCAGTTGGTGAGGAATACGCTTTAAATGAAAAGGAGGCAGATATGTGGCTGGCCCATACCAGGCAGCCCACAAATTCTCCGGGATATCTGCCTTACTGGTCACATCCATTTTCCACATTTAATATTGCAATAGTGCACAATGGCGATATAAGTTCATTCGGAGCCAACAGGGAGTACCTGAAATCAAAGGGAATAACAAGTTTTGTGGGTACTGACAGTGAGGTGATAGCCCATATTTTTAAGGAACTGATAGGAGAATATGATCTCATTACTGCATTAAAAATAATGTCAGGAAATATGGATGACCCGGAGATTAAGTATAAAACACGGGGATGTGTGCTGGATGGGCCGTATACACTTATAATAGGTTACGACGATGGCCAGGATATATACATGATTGCAATGGCGGACAGGACGAAGCTCAGGCCCGCCATACTCGGTGAGGATAACAACAATATTTTCATAGCCAGTGAGGAAAGCCAGATAAGGATTATAAGCCCGGAGGCGAAAATATGGACTCTTGAACCCGGATCGTTTTTTATATCATCAGTAAAAAATGGAATAATAAAATATGGACGAGAAAATTTCAGAACTAGAGAGAAAGTACATCAAATAGAGAAACAGGGAATTGATGCTAGAAATATAGAGTATAATGGGATCGATAGTGAAATAGTCAGGTCCATGGATAACAGTGTGCATATAAATAATGTGGCCGGTCACAGGTATATAGGCATAACACTTCCGGAGAAACATCGCAATGTTACATTGTACGGTAATGCAGGAAATTGCCTCATGAACCTTAATGAGAATAATAATGTAACCGTGAGGGGCAACGTGGCGGATGATTGCTGCGATTCCATGAGCGGGGGCATACTGAAAATATTTGGGGAGGCTGGCGATGTAATGGGCCAGGCACTGAGTGGAGGAAGAATCTATGTGGATGGAAATGTTGGAAATAGAGCATGCATCCAGATGAGAGAATATGGAAGTTCTATACCCTGTGTTGTTGTAAATGGAAAATTCGATGATTACCTGGGAGAATATATGGCAGGGGGTACAATTATAGTCCTATCCAATAGCAGGAGAAATTTTGGAAAGTATATCGGATCTGGCATGCTTGGTGGCAAAATATTTATCAGAGGGAAGGTTAAAAGCCAGAATATAGGAGTGCAACCATCGAATCTGACCAAAGCAGGAATGTTAAAAGCACTTAAAATTGCAGGCATAATTGAAAACGCCCAGTACAATAAGATGATAAAGAAAAACTTTATCGATATAATTAGAGAGTTGCCAGAAGATGCACAGTTATATGCCAGAAAATATTATTCCGGGCATCAAATACCTGATTATGAATACAGAAATCTTTCTTCTGGGGAAAAACATGGCTTAAAGTCTATTATTCATGATTTTGATAAAGAAATGGGGAAAAATAGTTTAAAATACCTGAATGATAAATTCACAGTGATACAGCCAAGAAAAATTTAATTAATAAATATCAAACGGCCCAGAAAAACCACCAGACAATCATATGGTAAATATAATACTCTATAGTTTTTCTTTGAATTTTAAGGGCGTACCAAGAAGATTATTGTCCCGCCAGTACTTTCTATAAATGATAATTATTGATAGAAGTACAGGTATTATGAGTAGTGCAAATGTTTTTTCAAAACCTATGTATGGTATTATAGCTGCGAATACTAATGGTATTACCATGAAGAGGCTCATATTATAGGCATAATAATAGGAATTAACGGCATTCCTTTCCTCAATTGATGACCCTCTTGAAATTTCCACGGTGGATACAGGGAAGATGGATCCGTGCGGTATACCCAGTAACATCATTACAGCCACGAATGCCGTATAATCTGGAAGGAAGGGAAATAATATAAGTGCCAGTACGGTGATAGCCGGAGCAAAAATAAGCGGATTCCTAAGGTTTTTGAACGGTCTGATGCTAATATATATTCTTGTGAACATCGATACAGCAAAAAAGAAAACAAAGGGCAGATATGCCATGTAGCTGCTGACATGGAACCTTGTCTCGGCAAATATTGCAAGAAAAACTGTAAGCGCCGCAAAGGGAACGTTATAAGTTGTAATCGTTAATATGGAGGAGATAAATCCTTTATTCTTTCTTATAAATGTACCATGTGTTTCCTTTTTATTCTCAGGGAATTCCATGAAAAATGATGTAAATATGCCGATAAGGCCCAGGGGTGCAAAAAATAAAAATAATGTCCTGTAACTTATTATGGTAAGTAAGTAGGTCTCAAGGCTCGGGCCGAAAACCAGGCTGAAGCTCAATCCCACTGAGTATATTGCAAGAAGCCTTTCCCTGCCTGTTTTATCAGGATACAGTGTAGCGGATGTCACAATATTGGGCAGGATTATTCCATATGCCAGCCCAATGACAAATGAGATTATGAACACGCTGATATCGCCGGAAAAGTAATATGAAACCATAAGAGCCGTTAAAACAAAATTTGCAACTACGAACATTCTCTTTCTAAGGACAGACCCCATGAGAGGATTGATAAACAAAGTGGCCAGAACTGTCCCGAGGTATATTATAGCGGTAACCAGTGCTGTCCCTATATACGAAAAATCCAGTATGTATTTTGAATAGAGCGGCACGGTAGTAACCACCATATTGTTTGTGCTTCTCATGGAGATTGCCATAAGAATCAATATTACGGAGTAAAGGATAAAGAGCTTTTTGCCCGGAACCTGTTTGTTCATGAAGGTCCAGTACACGATTTTATAAAGTCATTGGGCTGTAGCGCAAAATTTAAAAGCCTATACTGGAATTCATATAATCTAAAATGCCTCACATATTCCTGAATTCTGGTTTTATAAGCATTTTTCTGAATCCATACATTATATCACTGTCCAGCCGGTCCCGGGGAGAGGGAATTTTTACATCGTATGATATTATCTCTCGGGAGAACTCTTCCAGTGCAATCTGGGCTTCCATTCTGGCAAGAGGTGCGCCAAGGCAGAAGTGTATTCCCTGGCCAAAGGCTATATGCCGTTTTGCCTCCCTGTGGGGGTTAAATATTTCTCCATCTGGAAATATGCTTTCATCCCTGTTGGCCGATCCTATATACAGGCATAGTATGTCATCCTTCAGGATTTCTATCCCGTTTAATTCGGTATCAACCTTTGCATAACGCCTGGTTGACTGCACAGGAGACCGGTATCTAAGAGTTTCCTCAACCACGGATGGTATGATATCAGGATTGTCGACCATCTCACTGTAAACCCCTCTGGATTCATATACTGATAAAAGCGCGTTTGTAATGAGATTCGTGGTAGTTTCATTTCCTGCGACTAATAGCAGGATTGCAAATCCTGCTATTTCCCTGTCAGTGAGCTTCCTGCCATCTATCTCAACCCTTGAAAGCCGGCTTATAAGATTATTCTTCTTTCCCTCTCTGTCAATTTTTCCATAAAAATAATCCGCCATCTCAAACTGTGTCTCTATATCAGGCCCCCGGCCCAGCGATGTGGCGAGTTTATCTGACCAGTCCCTGAAAAGATCGGAATCAGACTGGGGCACACCGAGCATCTCCGATATAACAGTAATCGGAAGTAGATAGGAGAGCCCTGTTACAGCATCCTGCCATTCATTGTTTTTCATATTTTTAATGAGCCTGGAGGCTATTTTTCTCACCCGTTCCCGGTACGATTCTATTGTTGCTGGTGTAAACGCATCGCTTACAAGATTTCTAAGGGTCGTATGTACAGGAGGGTCCAGTATAAGTATGCTGGGAGTTGTCTTCTGGTTCATCATCTCGGCCATTTCTCCTCCCAGCAGGTCCCGGAACTGGGAGGAGAAAATTCGATAATTGGATAGCACAGATGTAATGTCCTTATACCTGAAAACGTGAATTGTATTTCCGGATCTGGCAACCGGAGATTCGTTCCTCATCTTTTTATACCATTCAAATGGCTCCTCAGTGTAATCTGGTATGTACATACTTTAAAATACTCAGGGTGTATATTACACTTATCAATGTTACATCTGAAAAATTAAGGGAACATTTCTTCAATCCATAAAAATAAAAAGGATTGTATTATTAACTCCCTAGATGATTCAGAGATATAGCAATGGCAGGCCAACCTACAATGATGATTTTGATTATATATTGGTGTCAAACGTCAAGATAGAGGGGGACAGGCGTGATGCCATTGTTAATTCTGCCTATTCAGCAAATGATGATATTATATTACTTTTTGGAAAACAGGGGTTGCTCACATTCATATATGGAATTCTGATAAAGCTGTCGCTGTCAGTTAAAAGAGGAAAAATCCTTCCATTCGGTACAGTTTATTCCAGAAATGCCTACGACTATCTTATATCCAAAAATCTAACACCGGAGCCAGGTAAAAATATGGTTCTCGGAAATGCCATGCTTCTAAAAAACAGAAGTTTTCAGTATAATATAGTGAATACCGGCATTATATGCAGGGACACCATAACATTCGGAGATTTCCTGGATCTAACCATAAGAAGGGGAAACATGTTCAAATATGTCCTTGTAGGCATATCAGGCGTCATTGTAAATGAGGCTATACTTCTGATGCTCCACGGTGTTATAGGCAGGGATCTAAGTATCCTGCCGGCTATCGAGATTTCGATTATCTGGAACTTTATTCTCAACAATAAATTTACATTCGGCGGAAGGGGGCATTTCTATCTTAGGCTGGCAAAATACAATGCATTTAACCTTATCGGGTTCGGTGCAAACCTGGGAGTTTACTATTCTGCGCTGTTTTATAAAACTAATATATATGTGGCTGATTTTCTGGGCATACTGGTTGCATTCATAATTACTTATACAACAGCTACTCTTATTGTGTGGTAACATGAAAAAGGATGGGGAGGACAGGCTTCAGCGGATAATATTAAACGAAATTGCCACTGTTCTTATTCTCTGTGCCTTTGTTTCTTTCGGGCTTTTTGGATATTTGAATATATATGCCATAATTCTTGAAACGTTTCTGCTGCTGATTTCAGTGCTGATACTGGTTATATCAAATTTGAACGGGCATATAAAATTCCGCATCCTGTACCAGCAGGCATTCCTATACTCTGCAATGTTCCTTGCCGATCTGGCCATTGCAACTGCCATACCGGGCACAGTTATGAAAATCATGCTTGGATTGCTGGCTACGGCATCATTACTGTTCGTGTCATATGAGTTTTACAAGAACCCTGCCATGTATGACTTCCTAAGAGATAGGGAGCCCATTGCATGGCGGGTTTATATCATAATAGCAGTGGCATTCCTTATAGCAGTATCCGCAATTTCTGTAATATTTGTTTTTGAACCCACAGATGAATTTCTTATAGACCTCTATTCTGCAATGAAGTTTCTCCATGGATTCAATCCATATAATCCCGCGGTAACAGAAAGTGTTTTTTCATATTTCAAAACGTTCAATCTCGATCTCAACGTAACTCCAACAATGTCGGGAAAGGATATTACATTGCAGGGGTATCCGGCACTGGCGTTTCTGATCTACATACCCTATGTCTATGCTGGAAAGTTTGCAAATATAATAATATCTGTAATATCCTTTATCCCGTTTATAGTTGTATATCTGAAATTCAGAGATAAGAAGCTAGCACTGTATGCCATGCTCTCTATTTTACTTAATGTTATATTCCTTTACAGTGCAGCATTTTCACTCATAGGGCTTGTATGGGTTGTATTCCTCATGGCTTCATACTACCTCAGACAAAAACCGGTTTACTCTGGATTATTCTTTGGGCTTTCCCTATCGGCAAAGCAGTTTCCTGCATTCATGTTCCCATTCATGTTTTACATGATTTACCGTGAGAGCGGATTAAAGGAGGCAGTAAAATGGACAGTTTCGGCATTTGCCCTGTTCATGGCCATAAACGGCTATTTCATTGCAAGGTCTCCTGTACTGTATTTCAGGGACATAATGTCGTCTGAAACCATGGGTTTGATTGGAATAGGATTCGGCCCCTCACAGCTGTCATTCCTGAACTTTATACACCTGCCGCCGGATTTTTTTGCGGCGCTCCTGATTATTTCATTTCTGTTTCTTCTTTCAATGTACATTGTGCATTATGACACGCTGAAATTCGCGTTATTTGTTTTTCCGCTGTTTATTATGATATTCAACTACAGGCTGCTCATAACATATGTGGCATTCTGGCCCATAATATCTGTTCTCTCCATAGAGGATATTGACTATAAAAGAAAGCTTAAGATAGATAAAAGGGCATTGAGGCGTTATGCAGTTTATGCAGTGGCAATTTTGGTAGCTATCATGGTTATAGGTGCTTATTATAATTCCACAACACATGATCCTGTAAGGATCGATTCAGTGCATATGGTCTTAAACCACGGAAATGCCAGCGGAATCATGGTTAACGTAACATATACCGGTGCAGCACCGGAGACCATCTATTTCAGGGGGATAATCAACGAAACAAATTACAATGGGCTGCTATTCAATTATTCCGGAAATATTGTCCATGATGGCAAATCAACCATAATGCTTTATCCTGTCCGTGGTGAAGTAATCCCGGATAATGTAACCCTGTATTTAATTGCGTATAATGGCACTATACAGGGTTCGGCTGCATATAAGGTAATCAACTGGAATGTCACAGCCTACCATGATTTGCTATATAATCCTCCGCAAAATAGGTTATCACTAAGTCAGAGCCTGCCCTGAACAGTGATGTCAGTGCCTCCATGGCTGTATCCGGAGAAAGAAGGCCGGAGGATATTGCATTCTTGATCATGCTGTATTCCCCGCTTACCATGTATGTTGCAAGTGGCATATTATAGTATTCCTTTGCCCGGTAAATCATATCAAGATAGAATAATGCCGGTTTTACCATTATAACATCTGCGCCCTCCTGTATATCCAGGTCTATTTCCCTCATGGCCTCATTTCCATTATGGTAATCCATCTGGTAGCTCTTCCTGTCCCCGAATTGCGGAGTTGAATCGGCCGCGTCCCTGAATGGCCCGTACAGATTGGATGCAAATTTAGAGCTGTATGCCATAATCAGTGTATTTATGAAGCCATCCTTGTCCAGTGCATCCCTTATGGCGCCTACCTGGCCATCCATCATTCCCGAGGGTGCAACCATATCAACCCCGGCCTCAGCATAGCTTACAGCTTCCCTGCCATAAATTTCAAGGGTTTTATCGTTATTTACATAGCCGTTTTCTATTACGCCGCAGTGCCCTGTATCCGTATACTCGCAGAGGCAGAGGTCTGCAATGGTATTCAGTGAGGTATTTTTCTTTGCAGATGATATTGCCCTCTGGACTATGCCGTTCCTATCGTATGATGATGTGCCACATGAGTCTTTTTTGGCGGGTATGCCAAAAATTATAATGTTTTTTACGCCAATTTCTTCAAGATGCATTATATATTTTTCATATTCAGGAAGCGAATACCGGTAAATGCCCGGCATGGATTTGATTGCCGTTTTGCTTTTCTCGGTTTCATCAACAAAGACAGGCATTATGAGTTTATCAGGATTTATGCTGGTCTCTCGGAACATATTTCTGATATTGCCGTTTAATCTGTATCTTCTTAATCTTTCAACAGGGAACATAGCATAATCATTATTTCAGGCTAATTAAATATTTTCAATTCAAAGTTTGCCATGGGATTTCAGGTACTGGAAATAAAAATCCGGGTACTCCTCATATTCTATGTCATCAAAATCTCCTGCCTCCATGAATCCCTTTAGCCTCAGAATGCATGAATCACATCTGCCACAGGCTTTCTCCCTTCCATTATAGCATGACCAGGTAAGCCTATATGGCACTCCCAGTTTTCTCCCCAGTTTTACTATATCTGCCTTTGTCAGGTACTGCAAGGGAACGTTGATCTTAAACCCGCTTTCAATGCCGTATTCCGTTCCCAGGTTCAGTGTCTTTTCCATGGCATTGTAAAACTCTGGCCTGCAATCCGGATAGCCTGAGTAATCTATGGCATTGGCACCTATGAATATTGTGCCCGCCTTTATTACCTCACCGTAGGCCGCTGCAAGTGAAATGAATATTGTATTCCTCGCAGGCACATATGTAACAGGCACACTTCCATCTATTGAATCGATGCCCCGTTCCGGGACTTCAATATCGTCTGTGAGCGCCGAACCACCGATCTGCCTGAGATTTATTGTAATCTTCTTGAGTTCAAGGCCGTAATAGCTGCATATTTTTTCAGAACTTTGAACCTCCCTGGCATGCCTCTGGCTATAATCAAAGCTCAATGGAAAAACCTTGTAGCCATGATCCAGTGCATACGCAAGAACCGTGGGGGAATCAAGCCCCCCTGATATCAAAACTACTGCCCTTTTGCCATCCATGCTTCCCTATGTTTATAAACTATTATAATTTATACAGGGGCCTTTTTCCATTCAGCACATTGAAAAGATTGGTCACAGCTGTTTCTGCCATCCTGTCCCTGGTTTCATATGTTGCACTGCCCAGATGCGGAGTCATAACAACATTTTCCATTGATGCGAGGGGATTCCTGCTGTCAACCGGTTCATTCTCGAATACATCCAGTGCCGCCCCTCTTATAATGTGGTTCTCCAGTGCCCTTACAAGGTCAGCCTCATTTAACACTTTTCCCCTTGTGCCGTTTATCAGAAATGCTGATTTCTTCATCTTTGATATTCTTTCATAGTTCATAAAATGAAAGGTTTCACTGTTGAGATCAAGGGCTATTACCACAAAATCTGATTCAGAAAGCAGGTAATCGAGATCAACATATTCTGCATCTACGTTGTGTATGGACCTGCTGTAATAGATGGGTTTCATATCAAATCCTCTGGATCTTTTCAGCACGGCATTTCCTATGCGACCCATGCCTATTATCCCCAGTGTTTTCCCGTGTACTTCCGAGCCCAGCATGAAACCTGGTTTCCATCCAGATTTCCAGCCATCATGCCGTATCAGGCTGTCCCCTGCAACAATGTTTCTGGCAGCTGCCAGCATAATGCCGAAGATCAGGTCAGCGGTCGCCTCGGTGAGCACTTCTGGGGTGTATGTCACAGTAATGCCCCTGGATTTCGCGTATTCAACATCTATATGGTCATATCCTACACTGTAGGTGCTGATCACCCTTAATCTGGAAGCACGGTCTATTATTTCCCGGTCTATTCTCTCATTAAGCGTCACTATAATGCCGTCTGCGTCCACTATATTGGAAAGGATCCACTGCCGTATATCCCCATTCCCAGGGAAAATACGTATATCAAAATTCTCATGGCCATCAAGGTAATTCCCGGGAAGCTGCCTGGTAACAATAATTTTCATCATGGGTAATTATAATAAATTGGCTAAAGAATTTTTCCCATCGACCGCAAGTATTAATTATATATATTTCATATGGTTAATTGAATTGAGCGTAATTACTTCTCTTACAGTTAGTTTAATAAAATTCGTTGAGGTCCTCATAATAAAACTGGGCTTTGCCGGCGTATTTTTCCTGATGCTACTTGAGGGTATGCTCCTGCCCATCCCCTCCGAGGTTGTGATGACCTTTTCAGGTTATCTTGCGTTTTATGGCCTCATGGATCCTTTCGGTCCATATCCATCTGTAATAATCCTGCTACTTGCGGGGTCTGTGGGAGATCTTGTAGGTGCCTGGATTGCCTATGCCATAGGCAAGTACGGTGGAGACCCTTTCATAATACACTATGGCAAATACTTCTTCCTGAAGAGCGATACAATAGAAAGGACAAAGGCATGGTTCAGCAAATATGGAGACCTTTCTGTGTTTACAACCAGGTTCCTGCCCGTATTCAGGACGTTTATTTCAATTCCCGCAGGAATAGCGACAATGGATTTTAAAAAATTTTCCGTTTACACTCTTACGGGGGATTTTATTTACAATGCTGTACTGATTTATCTGGGCATACTTTTCGGGTCTCACTGGGAGCTGCTCCTTAAGTATTTTGATGAATACTCCTATGTTGGGATAGCCGCCTTTGTTGTTGTTATAATATACCTGGTTGTAAGGGTAATGAACTCCAGAAAAAAACGCAATATACCTTTAAACAAATAAATAATATACTAATAAAGAATATAGCCTATTATGTTTTCTGATTCTCCTGAAGAAGTAAACAAATCGTTTAAATATCTTATTATTTCAAGGGCCACCAGAAGTTCGGCCCTGATATTCGTTACACTGGCATTGCCTCTTTACCTTCATTTTCTCCATTTTTCTGCCATATTCATAGGGCTTCTTTATATACCTATAACATTATTCAACGTCTTCCTTACACTTATTCTGGGAAGGCTTGGCGACAGAATAGGATATTCCAGAATACTATTCCTCGGAGAGATATTTCCAGTTGTTGGCATGCTGTTGATTTCATTATCCACAAATATATATTTCATTGGAACCGGTGCAGTAATAGCGGGAATAACCGGAGGGGCAGGCGGTATGCGTGGAGCCTTTTCACCGGGTATGACAGCTTTTGTGGCAAATAATTACGGTGCTGAAAAAAACAGGGTGGGCAAGCTTTCCCTTTTACTGGCGACGGCCTCCGCATTTTCAATATTTGGTGGCATATTCCTGAGCTTATATGTGTACATAGAAAACATAATAGGGGTTATCATGTTCTACCGTACCTTTTTCTTTGTTTCATTTATACTTGTCTTTGCATCCCTTGTGTCATTATCCAGGCTCAAGGAATACAGAAGGCCGAAAAAAACAACAAGGGTTATGAAAAAACAGAGTTTCTGGTTCCTTATGAGAATTATTTTACCAAACAGCATCAACGCGGCTGCAATCGGGATATCAATGCCACTACTTCCTTTGCTCTTTGAACTTAAATACCATGTTGACCCAAGCATGATTGGATATGTATATACTGTAGGATATGCCGTGACAGCAATAGGGTCGTATGTATCCGGGAAATACATAAACGGTATGTTTGATTCCCTGAAAATAGCATCCATAGCCCATGTATTGCAGGGAGCACTTTTCATTGTCATTGCATTTACACCCCTGTTCTTCCTTGCCGGGCTGATTTACGTGGGAAGGATGGGCATCGCCGGGATTGGGTCGCCAATGAGGGGTGCAATAAATGTTCGTGGAATTGACAAGGAGGATTACGGTACATCAACTGCCATACAGGGAGTATCAGGACGTGCTTCACAGCTCACAAGTGGTGCATCCGGGTATCTGATGGATTTGAATTTTGCCTTCCCACTATTAATAGGAGGTTCGCTGCAGGCTATTGGCGGGGTACTTTATTACACCGTGATAAAATCATGGCGCCCGGATAAGTATGATAGGGCTGGAAAAGCAAAGGCGTAAAATGGATAGCATAGATAAGAGAGTCTGGTACCTAGGAATTACGCGCCTGATAAGGGCATCTGGCAGGGTATCCACATTTATATTTCTCCCACTGATTTTTGTATTCATATACCATATATCATTCCTGGAAACAGGAATAGTACTGGGCATTGCAATACTGGTAATGTCCATAGTCCAGTATTATTCAGGCATACTCACTGACAGGGTAGGCAGACGGGTATTCCTGATACTTATACCAATACCGGCAGGATTGCTATACATAGCCATGTATTTCACCGTGCTCTACAGAATGCCAGCAATTCTCCTGATTCTACTGTTTTATTCTACCATAATAGTAAATGCATTGCAGTATCCGGCAATACAGGCTTCCATAGCTGATGTTACATCACTGAGCCAGAGGCTATCAGGGTATACCATTATAAGGGTTCTTGCAAATGCTGGTGCAGCCATCGGGCCTATACTGGGAGCCATTCTATCTGTCTACGGATTCCAGTACATATTCCTGCTGGCCGGAATCAGCACTTTCATAGAAATAGGCATACTTTATTTCAATGTAAGGGAAACATACTTTCCATCTAAGGCACTTTACCTTACAAAATCAGATATAAAACTTGCCTATAAAGACAGGTTCTTCATAGTATTCATAATTATAGGCATACTGATGGCGTTCATGCTGAGGCAGAGAGGTGCATCACTGACATTATACGCATTTGATTTTGAGGGGCTTCCAATACTCTATTTAGCATATATATACTCTCTCAATGGAATACTTGTTGTGCTGCTGCAGTATCCCATATTCAAGGTAATGAATAAATCCTCAAATCCCGTCCTGTTCAGGTCATTCGGGATGATTTTCTACTTCCTCGGTTTTATAGTATTGATGTTTTCAAAGGACATATTATATTTCCTGATTTCTATGGGTATCATGACCATTGGGGAGGATTTTGTTGCACCCACAACACAGACTATAATTACGTCAATAGCCCCGGGAAATATGAAAGGAACATATATAGGGATTTACAACCTCTTCATTAGTGCCGGCTCATTCTCCGGGTCCATAGTCGGACTCTATATGTTATCCTACTATGAAAATCAGACGGCTATATTCTGGCTCATAATTGCACTGGGCAGCTTTGTGGTGGGCATACTGTATTTTGCCATAAATGGATCATTTCTGAAGAGAATGAACATTCAGGCAACAAAGAAGTCATCAAGGCGGACAGCTGCAAAATAATGTTGTATAATAAATGATGGTCAGGAGAATATAGACCTTATTTTATCGTCAAGATTTATTGCACCCAGGCACAGGACCCGTGGTGGCTCCCTCCCTATTACTGTCATTGATGCATTTTTTATGGCCATGCCAAAACTATCAGCCTCGGAAAATCCCAGATAGTACGAGGCTATTGCCCTGATAGGATCAGAATGTGATACGAATATGTATTTTCCACGATTATCATCCATGCATCCCTTCACACGTTTCCACAGGTGGTCCCATGGCTCCATTCCCAGATTATCCCTCATCTCACCGGTTATGTGGGAATTCGGGTACAGTTCATCCTGGAATTCAGTGATGTGGTGGCCGTTTGCCTTTCCCAGATATACCTCCCTCAGGCGGTCGTCTATCTTTATGCTCAAACCTGTGTAATTTGATATTATAGTTGCAGTATCATAGGCTCTCTTTATCGGGCTGCTTACTATGCCATCAAATTTAAGCCCTCTCAATTGCATGGCTGTCCTTTCAACCTGCTGCTTTCCCTGATCTGTAAGAGAATTGTTTTCAGTATCGTCAGACAGCAGTTTTGCAACGTTAATATCACTTTCTCCATGCCTGATGAATATGTATGATTTCATGGATAGTGATAAAACTGCCCTTTATAAATATGTATATTATTCGCATTATATCTATGGAGATAAAGGCCTAATTTGCAGTTGAATCCATAGCATGTAATTATACTTGCCTGAATGGAATGCACAGGGAAAAGTATAATACAGCATAACAATTGATGTACTATGGAAATTTTCAAAAAAGAAAGAATGATAACTACCACCAAGAGTCTGGATGAACTTGTCAAGGCTTTTTCTACTTATCTTACCGATAACAAATGGAGAGTGCAGAGTAACGTACAGCAGGACAAGGCCATACTTCAGGCACAGAAATTTGGTATTCTAAGGGGATTGATTGCTGCTGACAGGGCCCTTACATTCGTATTTACACAGGATTCAGGGCAGATTAAGGTAGAAGTTGGAGTCGGGAGGCTCCTTGGTGACCTTGCAGTTACAGCGATAGAAGTAATTCTGATTTCTGAGATATTTATAGTTGTAGATGTGCCGGAAATCGCATGGTCGGACCATGTGGAAAAGGAGCTTCTGGATGAATTACAGAATATGGCAAATCAATAAGACCCCACTTTAGCACTAATATATACATTCAGGATACACAGTACCAAATATAAAATGTAGATTGCAGTAATTCAACAGTGGTGAAGTGGCATATTAATAAAGTTGAACTTATAAAAAGAATATAATAGCCTGTATGGCAATGTGCATTATATTTACCGGATAGCTCTATATTTTCCATTAAATTTTATCCTTTTCCTGAATATCCTCATATATGAATGGTAACTAAACATATAATAAAGGGCAATTCCATAAAGAAGCATGGATAAGGGAGAGCTTTTTACGTTGCCGGTTTACGCCTCAAGATTAATTTATGGCATTAACTGGTTTGCCATAGCTCCCGCTTTTATCATGATAGAAAGCCAGCTCCATTTATCAGAGCTGGAAATAGGCTTTGTTGCCACCAGTTTCTTTGCCGGTTTAATGCCATTTCAATTTATAGGTGGAATTCTTGCCTCGAGGGTTTCTCCAAGGTATATCGCCATAACTGGACTGTTTATAATCGGATTATTCTCCATCCTCACAGGCGAATCAGAAAACTTTGCACAGATCTTTATTTCGAGGATGTCTGTTGGGATAGGAAGCGCGCTGTTCTCATCTCCAGCACTGGCAATTTTGTCAAAAGAAGGCGATGGAAAGATGGTATCGCGAAGGACCGGAATGACAATGCCCTATTCGGAATAGGGTCCGGAATAGGAATTACTGGTTGGATATTACTGGATTCCTTCACCGGATGGAGAATTTCTATGTTTATTGCCGGAGCTCTGGCGCTTGCAGTAATACCTTTCATGCTCCTGTCCATGGAAAAAACAACTACAGGTAATAAGGTGGATTTGCCAGTCAATTTCTGGAAAATTATATTGAATAAATACAGATGGATGCTGGGATTTTCGGCTGGCATAGGTGCCCTTTCTGAAACTATTATTGGCCAGATGTTCGTGTATTATTCAGAAAAAACTCATATAATGAGTCAGCTGGATTCAGGGGTCACAGTATCAGTATACTTTATAATGGGGATATTCGGGGGTTACCTGTATGGAAGATATTTCGGAATATCAAGCCACAAGACATTTGTTTATGTATCTACTGCTGTAGTTACTTCTCTGCTGTTTATATCCATTCCGCTTATTGGCAATCTTTACATTTTAACCGGCATTATATGGATTATAGGGGCATTGACAGTAGCGGTGCTTACAATGCTTTATTATATTGTTCTGTCTATTGAGGAGAATAACAGAGGCACATCATTTTCACTGGGATTCAACAACTTCATGCAGAAGATTATAGCCGTAGCTTCACCGGCACTGTTTGTATATATAGCATTGAATATAAATTATTCATATTCATGGTATATACTGGGAATTTAGGGCATGATCATGGTGTTTCTGTATCCTGGACTGTACAAAAGTTTCCATATCTACCCTTAGAATAAAATATAGGTACATATCTTCTTATTATTTTTATCTGCATATTACATGATCAAAAATGTGGATATTCATAATCGGTCTGAAATTAGAAATATGGCGAATATAGTAATGATAAACTGTTAGTATATCAATTATTATCTGTTATTTTGGTTCAAAACAATAAAAACAGGCCCGTTTCAATCTCAATTTAATTTCAGCAAATACGGGCTCGGTGGGATTTGGACCCACGATCACCGACTTAGAAGGACGGTGCCTTATCCATACTAGGCCACGAGCCCGCTTCCAATATTTTAGGATATAATATAAGTATTTCTATGACGGGCTCCGGTGGTGCAGATTTTTATACTTTATTCAAATGACAGGTTACCATGGCTGTACCAGATGATATACCATTTTCTGAATTCGGTAAACCGGAAAAAATTGAAAAAATCAACGGAACGCTTTCTTTCGATAACGACCTGTACGGGTTTCAGGGCAAGAAGGTCTATCAGTATATATTCCTGTACTGGATTTCAGATGATTCCATAGTAAACAGTGGCAAAAAGACTGTTAAAATATCGGTAAACGGAAATCTGCTGCAGCGAAAGGTCCTTTACAGGCAGAACGTTTTCGACAGGTTCGGCGATACCAGATGGTCATTCAGGGTTGGAAATTCAATAAATAACGGCATAATACTGTGTTATTACCATAACAGGGAAGGGCACAAATCATTTGCACACATATTCATTGACCCGGGGTTAAAGAGAAAAACCGCGAAAGCAGTGCAGGAAACACTGGTAAATGCAGCTATAAAATATGGAATGGCCATAAGGGAAGGTTATGTATTCTATGAATATATTGACAGCGAGAATTACAGGGAATCAAAAACCGTAGAAGAACAGAGTAATGATGAAGACCTGTTCAGTATCCTGGAGATTGGCCCTACAGATAATCCGGAATTGATAAAAAACGCATACAGGAGAATGGCAAAGTTATACCATCCTGATCTTACAACCCCTGAAAATGAGGAGGAATATTCAGAAAAAATGAAAAATATAAATTATGCCTATGAAAAATTATATAAAAAATATTATAGATAATCTACTGGACCTCAAATTCATGCCCGTTGAATGGAAGTATGAATTTGTATTCCGGCAATGATTCCTGAAGTTTTTCCCTCTGGTCACCATGGCATAATACAACGGTTTCAGGATCGACCCCCTTTATGAATTTTACAAGGTCGGAATGCCCTGCATGTGCGGAAAGATCAAAGAAATCAACCTTCATTGCCGGTTTTATTGTTGCTCCAGCAATCTGTATTGTTCCGTTTTCAATAAGGCTCCTTCCATTTGTGCCATCAACCTGGTATCCTGTTAGGAATATTGCAGATTTAGGATCTTCAGCAAAGGCGTCTATATATCCCAGCACCGGCCCGCCATCAAGCATTCCAGATGTTGTTATGATTATATCAGCTTCCTCTATTGCCTCCTTTCTCATTCTGTTGTTCCTTACCTGTATTACACGACCCATGGATTTTCTGAATAGCTTTGGATCCTTGAGGAATCCGGGCGTATCCATGTATATACCAGATATCCGGTTTCCCATTCCGTCAACATATATTCTGTAATCCATATCCCTGAGAGTCATGATCATTTCCTGGGTTCTCCCTATGGCAAATGTGGGCAAAATTACCCTTCCGCCGTTTTCAATGGTTTCCCTTATGCTGTCCTTGAGCCTCTGTATAACCTCATCACGGTCTTCATGATCCCTCCCGGCATACGTGCTTTCCATGATCAGTATATCTGTTTTCACAGGTTTTGCCCCGTATAAGAGATTTGTATCCCTTGTATAAAGGTCTCCGGTAATCATGAATGACTTTGAATCCTGGAACCACCACATTGATGATCCTGGAATGTGCCCTGCACTGTGTGCAATAGCCGTAAGGTTGTCCACCTGGAATGGCTGCTCATACTTTGCAGTGACCATGGACTTGAAGAGATTGTCAACATCCTCCTCATTGAACATCTTTGTATAGTTCTCCAGCCTCATGATTTTCAGTGAATCCATAAGTATTGGCTTGATGCTGTTCGCAGTCATTGCCGTAGCATGGAAATTTGCCTCGTAGCTATGGTAATACACTGGAAGTGCACCTGTATGGTCCAGATGCGCATGTGTCAGGAATATATCGTTCACCTTTTCAGGTGGCATTGGATATTCCGGTGGCTTTTCAGGCTCTATACCGTAATCTATCATTATCTTGCTCTGCTTATCCTCTATCTTTATTGCTAGTCTTCCGACTTCTTCGGCTCCGCCGAGAAATTTTATTTTCATTTTATATCACGCTTTTGCATTTTCTAATCTCAAAGAACATTTGCAATTCCTTTGACCGTTAATTTGTGGAACTAAATTATATAACATTTTAGATACTTTTTCTTCGCTTTCCTTCATAATCTGCATTACATCTGAGGCTTCCACTGCCTCATCCTTCCATGCATCATAATCTGTAACTGTTGCAAGCATGCCATAACACATGGACAATTCAGCTGCCAGATTTATTTCCGGGACCAGTGTCATTCCTATTATATCCGCAAAATTTTTAAACATTTTAGATTCAGACCTTGTTGAAAATCTGGGTCCCTCTATACATAGATAAGAACCGCTTCTGTGAACCGGGTAAGATAATTTTTTGCCGGTTTCATAGGCTTTTGCACTGATATCGCTGCAGAATGGGTCCGCCATTGATATGTGATAAACATCGGGACCATTGTAATAAGTTAATTCCCTGCGTTTTGTAAAATCTATAAACTGATCAGGTATGACTATATCCCCGGGATGATATTCCTCCTTTAGAGATCCAACAGCGTTCAGACCTATAATACGCTCAACCCCGAGTTTATGCATTGCATATATATTTGCCTTATAATTTACCATGTGGGGTGGAAAAGTGTGTTTCTTCCCGTGCCTGGGCAAAAATGCAACTTCAACACCATTTATCTCCCCGATTTCAACGGGAGCAGATGGATTTCCATATGGTGTCTCAACATCAATTGTTTTCTTGCTTTCCATTATACTGTAAAGGCCACTGCCTCCTATTATTCCTATGTATGTCATTGTTTATCCCATTAATTGTATGTTACTATATCTCACAATAATATTTATTCATTTCTAAATATTTTATCATCCTGCCTTAAAAGAAACTTATTAATGCCTGACCCGTACTGGGCTGCTGTTTTGTTACGGGAATATATTTCATCCGGCATATTAATTTTCTTTGCTATTTCACGGAGAATTATCTTGTTCCTCGTATCATTTATATTGTCATCCCTGGTTATATTGTGCCTCATTCTGAGAATGCCAGAAGAAAGGTATGGCGTTATTAGTTCCTTTCCATAATATTCTGCCATTTTCTTCTCCCGTGGAATAGTTACGTTGAACAGCCTGTTCAGGTATGTGTCATTTTTCAGGCGGGGATTATCTATAAATCTACGGTATCCATAGAATATTTCATCGGCTCCCTGCCCTGTTACAACATATTTCTCAGGTATGAAATCCATGAGTATAAAAAGGACAAGCTCATATCCCAGTTCCATCCTTGTAATTTTTGGGTCTATTTCCTTCAACTGTGCCGCATAACCCTGGATGTCAATATCATCCAACATTATTTTCTTTACGTGAATATTCAGAATCATTGATGCCTCATCGGCGTTTTCTATGTCCCTTGAATCTGAAAATCCCAGTGTATATGGTATGTATTTGTAACCTGAAAGCCCAAGAAGAAGAGAGCTGTCTAAACCTCCTGAATACGCAATGGCGCACGGCAGGTTTGCAGTTTTCTCAACTGCAGCCTTTAGCTCTTCGTAAACATCTTCAACTATATTCTGCATATGTTTTATTATTCTTATTGATTATTTAAACTTAAGGTTATAGCCACTGGCAACTCCAGGAAAAACTCCCGGACACACGGTAATGGTTACCATACAAAAATTCCAATGTTATTTATAAATCCGTAAAATATACGCACATGTTTGGAATCAAAAAAAATGATGAGGAGTATTTTGAACTTTCATTGAAAAGCTTAGAATCTGGAGATTATGAAAAATCATTGCAATATATAAATATGGCAATCAACATGAAACCGTTAAATGGAAACTATTTACTCCACAAAATTGAGGTTCTTATTGAAATGGCCAATTATGAGGAGGCATTGAGGGAACTTGATGTTCTGGAGGGTAGATACAGAAACAATCCCGAAATTTATTCTCAGAAGAGTTTCTGCTATTATTCAGTAGGCGATTATGAAAACAGCATAAAATATGCTGACATGGCAATAAAGATTGGCACAGATGGTGATGAATCTTACTTTATAAAGGCTATTTCACTGAAAAGACTCCAGCGTTTTGATGAGGCAAAGGCTCTTTTTGAAAGATATTTAAAAACAAATATAACAGATTCGGAGGCCCATTCCGAACTTGCTGAAATTTATCTTTACGAAGATCAGGAAATGAAAGCACTGTCAGAGGCAAAGCTGGCCATAAAGTATGATAATGAGAATGAGGATGCTTATAATACGATGCTATCAATATACATGTTCGAGGATGAACCAGATAAATACATAGAAACCACCACACAGGCATTTGCAAATACTGCAGAGTTTAGATACTTATATGCACTGAATGATTTCCTGAAGCTGGCTGGATTGAGTGAAGCGGGGGAGAAAATACACAGGCGTTTTATTGAACTTTATCCGGAGGCCATCCAATTTTACGATTTGCTGGCAGATATTTTAATTTCTGAGGGAAAAGAGGAGGAAGCCTACAGCGTTTATAATAAAATACTCAGGAACGGTGATATTGATGCTTATAAACTATGGTTCAATTTTCTTATGAAAAACCATGAATATGAATTTCTGGTAGAAGAAATAAAGAAATTCGGGAAGGAAGATGAGGGAATCATCATGCTGTTATACCTTGCTTACAGTTCCCTTGAAGATTATGATAACGCACTTAAGGCCGCAGAGAAATTATTCAATGAATATAAAAGCGAAGACGCAAAGTTACTGTGTGCCACACAGTTAAACAATACAGGAAGGCCAGATATTGCACTGACATACCTCGATTCATATAAATCTGGTGATGATACTGAAAAGAATTACCAGTATTTTAGGTCTTATCTGTACGGCAAGGACTATGAAAAATCTATGAAATATGCAAAAATTGTGGTAGATTCTGGAGAGGAGTATAATATAATATTATTATTCTGCCAGCTTGTTGAAAATTCAGAGAAGACCATGGTTTATAAGTTTCTGGATTTTGATCACGCGGATGATTTTAATGATGTATTTTCACTGTTGAAATCAGTGGCAAAGGGCGTATATTCAAGTTATGAAGAGGCTGTGAAAGAGATAGAAAGCAACGAATATTTAGACTGCGAATACATAGATGTGATAAAGGATGACTTTACCGGCAGGGCAAGAGAATTTATTGAAAAATATTTGGTTTCTGAATGCATAGATGCTTAACAATAACTAAATTTATAAAAAATATAAATCATGCATTGGTTAATATCAGTATTAACTATCGAATTATTTATAAAAGTCAAAGTATTTAACTTATCAATGATAAAGGTGATGGCATCCGGAGTTTTTGATATTTTGCATTTGGGTCATATACATTATTTAAAGGAATCAAAATCATTTGGCGACTATCTCGTGGTTATTATAGCATCGGATTATTACGCCCAGAAGCATGGCAAAGACCTTGTTTTCAATGAAAGGGAGCGGGCGCAGATGGTGTCTGAGCTCAGGGTTGTTGATGAAGCTGTTGTAGGCCATAGCAATGACAACATATTCCAGACGGTTGCCGAGCAGAAACCTGATATAATTACACTTGGCTATGATCAGAAATTCGATGATTCCTATATAGAAAATGAATGCAGGAAAATGGGACTTAACACAAAGGTAAAAAGGGTATCCCCATATAAAGGCATAATCAACAGTTCATCAAAGATAAGAAAGAAAATTTTAGAAACTATGTGAGAAATTAATTTATTCCCTGATTATTCTGTGATCTGGTTGATTCTTCATATCTTTTCTGTATTGTCTGTTCCAGTTCCTTGTATTTCTCTTCAAGTGACTTCTGCTGGTTCTCCAGTGTTTTTAATCTCATCTGGCTAAGCTCGCGCTGCTCATCCAGGTCAGAGACCAATTTTTCCTTATCATCAATCTTGTAAATAACAGGACCAACGTTCTTGTATACAGGCACATCCTTTCCTATGCCGTTGAGTTCCTTCAATGTTTTTTCAAGTTCTTTTACCTTCATGTCCAGCTGGTATCTCTGGCTGGCTATCTGCTCTATCTGTGCCTGCATATCCTGTGCCTGCTTTATCTGGTTCTGCAAATACGCATTTAAATTAGGTTCTACCATACATTTTCCTCCATTATTTTTTTTGTTACGTTCAATACCCTGGTAATTGAAGAGATACTGGCCCTCAATGATGAGGGATCGGGTGCTTCTATAATTATATAGATATTCAGGTCATCCTCTTCCAGGCTAACCGTGGATCTTCCAAAGGTTTCAGTAACCTCCGGCTTTATTGCCTCCAGATATTTCAAATACTCTGCTTTTTTCAGGGTAAGTTTAACCTTGAACATTCAAATTCATTATATTATATTATTATATAACTATTTGTTGTCGGGAAAATTCAGAGAGTATGGGGTTTTATTGTTTTTATTATACCATGTTAGGTACCCGGAAATAAATATTGAGGCAAAAATTATGGTGGAGATGATTGCAGGAAGGTATAGGCCTACAACAACATCTTCCACGCACTGAAAGAATCCGAGCACGGCGTAAAATATTAATCCATTAATATCAGTGCTATCTTCATTTTTTATCAAAAAATAAAGTATAGAATAAATTAAAACTGATGTAATAAACCATCCAATGAAATTTGTCACCGGAACTCCGAAATAGATTCCGGGAATTGCCCAGTGCCAGAGATGCATGGAAAATCTTGGATCAAAGGATAGGTCTAGAGCTGTGAGCAGGAGTGCAGGAATCAGGATACGCCCCCTGGTAGCCAGTGAGGAAAAGTAGAGGAGGGAAGACCATAGAAATGGCACCGCAACAGGAACCGATAAAATCTCAGGACCCAGAATGTGGGAATAGGAATATTTTCCAAATGGTATTCCTGTATGAACTCCGATAATTTCCATAATAAATGATAAGGAATATGATACAGAGAAAAAAATGGCAGTATATTTTATGCCTTTGAGCCTTATTGAATGGAAAAAATAAAATGGTATAAAAACTATTTCAGCTGCAACAGAAAGCTCATAATTATGTGTGAAAAGATATATTACCAGCATGATGGAACCGAATATTACGTATCCATAGGCAATCTTCCATTCCAGATTCATTAATCATAGATTATTCTCGGTTACTATATGTTTGCCCCTGCTAAATTATATTTATATATGCAGAAATTATAACTTGCCGTGATAGCTGTAAACACTTCCAACGCGTTCATTTTTATAGTTATTTTACTGATATTAGCCCGCGTCATATACCGGAGATTAAAATTCGGGCTCCAGGGAAGGCAGTTTAAAACATTCAGATTATTTACAACGCCCATTATTTATTCATTTCTTCTTATATTCTTCATGGCGGAATTTGAGGGGAACATGGAATATATTCTAATTATACTTTTATTGATTTTTGCCGGTACGGTTCCGGGGATCGTATACGGGCAGCAGGTAACGTTCTTTGATAAAAATGGAATGATATTTTATAAGAGGTCGCCATACATTACCATATTCTGGGCAGTGGCATTCATGCTGAGAGTTGGGCTTGAATTTATATACCCGGATAATACCCTGGCATTATTTACCGTAGATGCACTTCTTGCGGTAACCCTTGGCCTGATTATAGGCGAATCTATAAAAACCTATGAAAAATATAGAGAATACACTGATAATAATACCGGCATTTTATAATTTTTTTCCTGTTTTGCAAGAATTTCTCAGAAAGCAGGAATTGCATAAAGGCTGTTTTCTGCAGAAATCTTTTCCAAGATTGACAAGCATTCCGTGAAAATTTTTCAATGAATTTACATCAGGGAATTCCTCTTCTGTGATTTTACGTATTTCCTTTCTTGTAAATTTTAATCCGTAATACCTTTCAAGAAACCTGAATGTATATGCATCCACCACAAATACAGGGTAGTTGAGTGCATACAGCATAATGGATTCCTTTGTCTCATTTCCAACGCCCTTAATACCGGATATAAAATCCTCGATTTCTTTTATATTCCGCCCCTTCATATTCGATAGTGAACCGTAATTATTGATAATTTCATTTGAAATTTCCTTTAAATATATGCTTTTCTGATTAAAAAAACCTGAACTCCGGATCAGTTCCCTCAATTTATCAACAGGCAAAGTTCTTACATCATTCAGGGTAATTACATCGGATTTTTTCATTGTTTCTATTGCTTTTTCAACGTTTTTCCATGATGTGTTCTGTGTGAGTATGCATCCTATTACCGTTTCATCGTCTGATTCCGAGGGCCACCATTGGAGGTCGTCGTAATGATCGAAGAGGTTATTGTAAAGATCCTTGAACATTGCTATTGTATATACAAATACTTAAAAAATATATTTGTTAAAATTCTTCTTATTTTATCACGCTAAGGGCAACCAGTGCATCAAGGAAGTACTGTATTGCAAAACCTGCAACCAGAAGCCCGAAAATTCTGGTAATTGCGGTCATGACTTTGTCCCCAAGAA
This sequence comes from Thermoplasmata archaeon, assembly GCA_021806295.1. Taxonomy (GTDB): domain Archaea; phylum Thermoplasmatota; class Thermoplasmata; order Thermoplasmatales; family Thermoplasmataceae; genus Ferroplasma. The sequence goes on along the minus strand of JAJZXS010000028.1, from coordinate 16,068 downwards.
GTGTAAGAATTTTTGATGAGTATATGAAAAATATGTAAACAATTGCCAGTACGAGCAGTACCGATACTATTGTAAGAACTCTTGTTTCAAAACTGCCTTTCATCAGTATAATTACAAGGGAAATAGCCCCGGGCCCTGCCAGAAGTGGTGTTGCAAATGGAACTATGCCCATGTTTTTTGTATTCTCCACTGATGTGTCTGGCTTGGCGCCCTGCCTGACCATTTCGATTCCCATTAAGAGTAATATAATACCGCCGGCTATCTCCAGGGCTTCTATTGATATGCCGAAAAACGCAATTATAATATCACCGACAAGTGCGAACAGGATTATTATAATACCTGCATAAAGCACAGCATCCTTGGATATGGTCCTTCTGGTATCCCTGTTAAATGACCCGGCCATACCAACGAATATTGCCAGACTTCCAAAGGGGTCTATGACCACCAGCAGTGGCATGAAAACCTTGAGGAAATCTGTAATAAACGTCATGCTACAGTATGGCAATTATGTATATAAATTGAATTTTTTTATCAGGCAGGGCATATTATAAAACTTATAGATAGCACATGGCACTTGTTCAAATAATGGAAAAAATCATATATTATTTTTGTATGGCATCTCAATGAAGGTACTTATTCTGGGAATAGACGGATACATAGGTTTTCCACTGGCGCTTCGCCTGCTGGATAGAGGATATGAAGTTGCTGGCGCTGACAACTTCTATACCAGAAACAGGGTACGGAAGGTAGGTTCCAAATCGGCAATTAAAATTAATTCATTTTCAACCAGAAATAAAAAACTGAATAATGCGATTCAATTTTATAGGGGAGATGTAAGCAATTCCAAATTTGTTTACGATATTATAAGGGATTCAAAGCCGGATGCTATTGTTCATCTGGCAGAGCAGAGGTCTGCACCGTATTCCATGATCTCACTGAAAACTGCGATTGAGACACTGGATAAGAATATTGAAAGTACCATGAACATCATATATGCCGTAAAGGACCTTAATAAGGATATACATATTGTAAAACTCGGTTCCATGGGTGAGTACGGCACTCCTAACATAGATATACCGGAGGGATTTCTCAACGTAAGTTACAATGGAAGGTCTGACAATCTTCCATTTCCGAGGATGGGGCAGTCATGGTACCATCTGTCAAAGATATTCGATACATATAGCCTGATGCTTGCAGAAAGGATATGGAATATGAATGTCAGTGATGTAATGCAGGGCGTAGTATACGGAACCAGAACCCCAGAAATTTCAAAGTATAAGCTATTTACAAGATTTGATATAGACCAGGTTTACGGAACAGTATTGAACAGGTTCATTTCCCAGGCAGTTATAGGATATCCGCTTACAGTGTACGGGAAAGGAAACCAGAAGCGTGCATTCCTGTCTCTGGAAGATAGCGTTGAATGCCTCAATTTGATCATTGATCATCCGCCTGAAAGAGAATACAGGGTTTATAACCAGTTCGATGAATATTATCCACTGAACTACCTTGCAGAAACTGTAAAAAATCAGTATAAATCTCTATACAACAGGGATATCGGCATAGATCATGTACAAAACCCAAGGGTTGAGATGGAGGACCATTATTATAACCCGGTTAATGAGAATCTCCGGAAAATAGGTTACAAACGCCAGAGGTCCCTGGACGATGAGGTCCCTGTAATGATAAGGGATGTCAGGAGAAATATGAATACAGTATACAGCCTTAAAAATGTCATAAAACCTGCAACTAACTGGAGATAGATTTTTTGCAGAATTTATATGTCCTCTCCAGCAATCGGTAATAATTATCGCTGTTGCCTATGCTTATCCAGTCATCCTTTCTGATTTTGAAATATTCAACAGTGTTGCCTTTTGCTATAAATCTATTTATTGCAGGTGTAAGTTCAGGCCCACGCACCAGATCAAGGACATCGCGCCTGAAAACATAGAATGCCGCCATTGCATAGTTGGATTCAGGATTCGCTGGCTTTTCAACCACGCTGGTAACGTTCCTGGTGTTAATATACGCCACACCGTATTTTTCAGGATTTAGAACCGACATTACGGTCAGAACGCTGTTGCCTGTTTTTTTATATAGTTTTATTATTTTTTTGATTTTCGAGGTATCAATAATTATGCCGTCCCCGGCATTGAGAATGAAATCACCCTTAATATAGTCCCTGGCCAGAGATACAGCCTTTCCATAGCCTTCCGGCTTTTTCTGGTATATAAACTCGGTCTTCATCCTCAATGTGGACAGATAATCGGCTGTATGAAGGTCGCGGTGATCAAGAACTACGAAAAATTTTCTGACACCAGAATCTGAAAGATTATGCATTATGCAGTCCAGCACCGGCCTTAGCACAATTTTCCCATTTCTCACTGCGTACAGTGGAAGCATTTCCTTTCTCATGCCCCTTGGAAGATTTGCCCGGGTTCCAAGTCCAGCAGCGGTAATAAGTGCATCCATAGAGGGTTATTACAATTGTTTTATTAAATAGTACCGCCACTTTTTGATAAAAATATAATCAATATACTATTAATACTTTTAAGCCATTATAAAACAATGGAATGTTCTATATGTGGTGCCCAGGCCGTCTATGAGGTGAAATATAACGGTTCATCTCTATGCAAAAAACACTTCATGGAATACGTGGAAAAAAGAGTTAAACGGGAAATAAGGAGCCAGGTAAATTTTTCCAGAAAAAACATGAAAATTTCCGTTGCAATATCCGGGGGAAAGGATAGCTCTGTGACATTATACCTGATCAATAAGATTCTATCTAACAGGAGAAACCTTGAGATAACAGCCTTTACTGTTGATGAGGGGATAGAGGGTTACAGGAGCACCGGGCTGCAGAAGGCGGAAAAACTTTGCAAAAACCTGGGAATAAAGCATGATGTAATATCGTATAAGGAAAATTATGGTTATACTTTAGATGAAATAATGAAAATAGACAAAAAAACAATATCCTGTTCTCACTGCGGGCCAATGAGAAGGCAGCTCATGAATAAGATATCTGAATATTCGAATTCAGATTACGTCGCACTGGGAATTAACCTGGATGATTATTCACAGTCAATACTAATGAACGTTGCAAAGGGAGATGTTTCAAGGTATGCAAGGATGGCCCCCCATTCCTATGTCCGTGATGGACTTGTTCCCAGAATATTGCCACTGAGAAAAATACCCGAGAAGGAGGTTGTTCTTTATGCCCTGCTCAGTGGCATAGACTTTGATTCCAGCTGGTGCCCTTATTATAGCATGGCACAGAGAAATACATTCAGGGACATTATAGATAAACTGGAAAGGGAGACGCCTGGAACCAAATTTGCTATAGTAAAATTTTTTGATGAGACAAGGCCCGCGATAAAGAATAACATAAGCAGTGAAAGTATAATTCTTAATAAGTGCAAAATATGTGGTGCGCCTACCCCCGGTGAGATATGTGAAGTGTGCGAAGACATGGAAAGCATAAGAAATCTTGAACGGGCAACATAGAAATATTTATTAAATTTCTAACAATAGGGGTCTTACGGGGTTGTAGCTTAGCTTGGTTGGAGCACCCGGCTGATAACCGGGAGGTCACCGGTTCAAATCCGGTCAGCCCCATCGGGTGCAGGTGCGGGTACAAACATTTTTGAACCCCCTGTTCCATTTTCAGTTTTTTGCCCTCGCCTGAAAACACTGTTGTATACGTCTTTTATGGAATGTGCCACTTCCTCGCTGGTGATGTGGGTGTACCTCCTAGTGGTTGCCAGGCTCGAATGTCCCAAATGGATTTGCACCTGCCTGATGTCAACCGGAATGCTTCCGCGATAGCCTAAAAGAAGCATTGTTGCGCACTTATGCCTGGCAGCATGCGCATGGAACCTCGGCACCCCTGCCTTGGCCCCAATTTCCTTTATCCTTTTTCTTGCGTAGGGGTAGGCTATCCTGCCAGATTTGGTTGTGAATGGAGGTATCATTGCTATAATTTCTCCAGATACAAAGGGAAGTTCAGATATCAGATAGATGAAACTTATATGGGTGATTGCCAGCATGGTAACAGGAATCTTTACGCATTATATTTGCTATAGTTTAAATGCCGGATTACAATATATTACTATGACGACAAGAATCGGAATACCTGTGAACGGAATCACTATAAGCGGTCCTGGTGAGGGCACAGAAATTCATATATTTGAAGTTGATAATACAAAATACAAATTAATAGAAAGTTATGAAAACCCTGCTTTAAAGGCAACTTCAACCAGGGGTATACATATGCTTAAATCAGTTCTGGCAAAAAATGTGGATGCAATAATAGTTTCGGAAATTGGGGCTCCAGGAGTTCGCTTTCTAAAAGATAAGATAAAGATATATTTTTCAAATAATATGAATGAGAATGAAGCACTTGAATTCTATATACATGGGAAATTAGAGGAAATAACATTGCCAACCCACGAATCACCGGATCATGATGGCAATATCCATAATTTAAAATAATTTAAACTTTATAAATATTTTTGAAACTTGTATTTTATACCATGGCTACTTGAGAAAAGCAATAATTTCTATTTTAGTTTGTATCCGCAGTTGGGGCAGTAAGTCATATCGTCTGTAACAGGAAAACCACATCGTGGGCATCTCTGTGCAGTATCTGGCAGGTTTTCGTTATTGTTCTGTTCTGCCATATTCTCACGTATATTTTCATATGGATTTTTTTTCTTGTCGTCCCCGAATACGGCCATGCCTATGTTAGCCCTGGGCGCCTTGGCTCGGGCCATATCCAGTTCATGCTTTTTATTTTCCAGCATTTCCTTTTCCTTTCTGTTGGATTCGTCCCTCTTTGCCACAGTTGCCAGCCTGGTAATCTGATCGACCCATGATTTTGATTTTTTTACAGCAAAATCTACACGACTTAATTTCTTAGAATCACTGTAATATTCTATGCTTAACACCTGCCTGGTAAAAATCGGGAATGCGGGCTTTGCATAATTTGCATTCTCCACATTATATAGAAATAAATTAATATCGAGTTCTGCGGGGGAAGCCCGGAAGAAGGATTTCTGCCCCTTTTTTTCAAATATAATCCTTTTATCTGTCAGAAAGAGCAGTCCTTTAATATAGTTATTATTCTCAATTTTTTTAGCTTTTGAGCTTAAGAATTCATGCTCATCATTTTCATATATCGGCATCATATACATATAATATATAAGATAATAAATTTTATCTTAGAAAGTGCGTTGATTTTAAAAGGATATGCAAATAATATGCATGGCAGGCATCTCAAATATTGGATAATTTTCAGCCCACAAATTTTACTATGTATGCAAATTGAGAATTTCTATGCCACATGCTTTAATAAAATACCTGGCATAAAATAAAATTTAAATATTCCTCTGTTTTTATATTAATATGGTAAAAAGAGAGATACATGCACCACATGGAAATAAATTGAATACTAGGGGCTGGTCCCAGGAAGGAGCACTGCGGCTGATAATGAATAATCTTGACCCCATGGTGGCAAAAGACCCGGATAACCTGATAGTTTATGGTGGAAAAGGAAAGGCGGCAAGAAACTGGGAAGCCTATGATAAAATTATAGAATCACTTAAATCACTGGAAAACGATGAAACATTGCTGGTACAGTCAGGGAAGCCTGTTGGTATTTTCAGGACGACAAAGGAAGCGCCCAGGGTGCTCATAGTAAATGCACAGATAGTCCCGCACTGGGCAACTGATAATGTTTTCTGGGATCTTGAGGCCAGAGGGCTTACTATGTTCGGTCAGATGACGGCAGGTTCCTGGGTTTATATAGGCACGCAGGGTGTACTTCAGGGAACATACGAAACACTATATGCACTGGCAAAAAAGGTATACCATGCCGATAATCTAAAGGGCAAGTGGTTTTTATCAGCAGGCTTGGGAGAGATGGGTGGTGCACAGCCATTAGCAGCGAAAATAAATGGCGCGACCAGCATAATAGTTGAGGTAGATAAGGAGAAAATAAACAGAAGATTAAGGGATAAATACCTGGATAAATACGCCGAAAGCCTTGATGAAGCCCTTAAAATGAAAGATGAGGCATTGAAATCCGGAAATCCTGTATCAATTGCCGTACTGGGAAATGCTGCAACAGTTTACCAGGAATTGCAGGATAGAGGTATTGTACCTGATATAGTTTCAGATCAAACTGCGGCCCATGACATAAATCTTGGCTATGTTCCTGAGGGCTATACCATAGAAAACTTCCAGAAATTCCGTGAGGAACATCCGGAGGAATTCAAAAGGAAGGTTTATGAAACCATAGTAAAACAGGTAAAATGCATGCTATATTTCCAGTCAAAGGGATCGTCAGTATTTGACTACGGAAATGATATAAGAACCAGGGCAAAAGAGGGTGGCCTGGAAAATGCTTTCGACATACTTGGATACGTCCCTGCCTATATAAGAGACCTCTTTGCAGTTGGGTCTGGCCCGTTCAGGTGGCTTGCCCTTTCAGGCAATCCCGAGGATATAAGGAAAATAGATGATGCTATAATAAAAAACATTGAGGACAAACATCTTACTGACTGGATAAAGCTGGCCAAGGAGTACGTGCACTTCCAGGGATTGCCTGCAAGAATATGCTATGCTTCCTATGGTGAGAGAGAAAAGATAGGATTGATGATAAATGATATGGTACGAAGCGGTGAGCTGGAAGCGCCTGTTGCAATAGGAAGGGATCATCATGATACTGGGTCTGTGGCATCTCCATACAGGGAAACAGAGGCGATGAAGGATGGCAGTGATGCCATAGCAGACTGGCCCATACTCAATGCCCTTTTGAATGCTGTGTCCGGTGCATCATGGGTTTCAGTGCACCACGGTGGAGGAACAGGAATAGGAAATGCCATACATTCAGGATTTGTAATAATTGCAGATGGAACCGACGATGCTGCAGAAAGAATCAAGCGTGTGCTGAATACTGACCCCGGAATCGGAGTTATCAGGCACGCTGATGCAGGATACGAATCGTCCAGAGAAATAATCAGGAAAGGCCCGAAATTCAAAAGCCCTTACTTCAGCAAATAATTTTAATCATTTTAAAACTATTTTTTTCGTTTCTGGAAGTAATAGAGTAAGCAGTATTGCAACAGCCATTATGGCGGCCAGGAAGTAGTATGCGTTGAAATAATTTTTGCCATGTATAAGCAAGGACATTGCTATTACACCTATTACTGCGCCTATTTTGCCCATCATTGATGAAAAACCGTATGAAGTACCCCTGAATTCTGTTACAGTAACCTCGGCAGGTATGATTCCCACTGTTGCCCCGTCGAATGCATTGAATAATTCAAGGAATGATACAATGGTGATAATTCCGGCCAGATAATAAAAGTGGGGAAGGACAAGGAACAGTGCGGCCATAAAAATAAATCCCGTTATCTGTATTCCCTTTCTTCCATATTTATCCACCTTCATCATCACAAATATTCCTGATATTATGCCGATAATAAGGAAGAATGTTGTAACTATGGCATTGTCAACGTTGGTTACAAAATGCCCAAGTTTCAGTATTGTTGGAAGGGTCAAGGAAAGCCCGTAGGCAACTATGTCATAAAGAAACCATATAAGTGCTGCAATAACAATATTTTTATAATATTTTTTTGAGAACATTTGAAAGAATTTTGTCTTCTCCTTTTTCTGCTCCCACATCTTTGATTCTGGAAGGGAAAATCTCATGAATTCAACTATAATTGCAGGAATGACAGCCAGGGCCAGCATAAGCCTCCACCCGAGGTTTCCCAATGGAAACATGAATATGGCCACAATGGCGCTGCTGATTGAGCCTATGCTGAAAAATACAGTTGCCATTGCAAGGTAAAATCCCCTTTTTTCATCCGGCGTCACCTCTGCTATATATGAATTGGCTACAGGATACTCTGCCCCAAGAACTATCCCGAGAAAAACCCTTGAAATAAAGAGCATTATAAAATTTACTGAGAATACAGAAATAAGATCAAATATTATGAAAAATATAAGGGTGGAAAGATATATCCTTCTCCTGCCGAAAAGGTCACTTATATAGCCTACCATTATCGTTCCTATTATTGCACCTATGATTACTGATGCTATAATAAGCCCATATTCCAGGGAACTCAGGGGTATGTAATTCTGTATGAGAATTACAGCAAATGCAATAACAGTTAGCTGGTAGCCATCAAGAAACATGCCAAATGATGAGAGGATGGTTGTTTTGTTAACGGAATTTTCCATTTTCACATTCCAGTAAACAAAATTAACCTATTAAAGTATCTATAGATTTATATATAGTTCATATAAATTTATCTTTAAAATCGAATTTTCCCAAAAAAGAGGTTTGTTGCTGTTATTTGAATTGCCACATAAAAATATATATGACAGTAAAATAAACTTCCCATGGAAAAAATAGGCGTTATAGGTGCCGGCATAACCGGCTTGTTCTCTGCTCTGAATCTCGCACTGGATGGCTATAATGTGACTCTATTTGACAGGGATTACATTATATCTGGAACCTCTGGAAAATTTCATGGGATGCTTCACAGCGGATCGAGGTATTCTGTGAATGACAGCCAGTCAGCAAAGGAATGCATACAGGAAAATAAACTTCTTTCAGCAACTGCGTCAAGCTTCATTAAAAATACCGGCGGATATTACCTGGCCCTGAACGATGAGGAGGCCGAATACGGCGATAGGTTGATAGCGAAAAACAGGGAAAACGGCATACCAACTGATGAATTGACTGTGAAGGAGATGCTGGATGTGGAGCCGGAAATAAACAAAAATCTTGCCAGGGCATTGCACGTCCCCGACAAGGTAATTTATGCACATCCATTTGCAACTGCAGTTGCAGTTGAGGCAAAGATGCTGGGGGTTAACCTGAAGTTCAAAACCGAGATAACAGGGGGAGATAAAAACGGCAATTCCATAGAATCGCTGAAGTATACCAGCAGGAATAAAACATTCAGCGAGAAATTTGATTACGTAATAAACACAACAGGGCCATGGTCCGGGCACCTTCTAGAATCCTTCGGCATTAAGGATTTTGAGGTAATGCCCACACTGGGCTACATGGCATCTTTCGACCATCTGTTCTCCAACTCTATACTTAACAGAATGAGAGACCCTTCTGACGGTGACATACTGCTTCCCTATGGGAGCATGTCGGTAGCCGGAACGGTTGCAATAATTTCAGATGATGTTGAAAACAATGATATTGACCCGGAGGATCTGGATACAATGCTTTCTGAAGTGGCCCAGATGGTTCCCTCACTTACGGCCCATAGATATAAAAAGCTGTACAGCTCCATGAGGCCGCTGGTCAGGGAGGAGGGTTCAAGGTCCAGCAGGGATTTTAAGATATACAGGAATATGGACAACGTTTTCAGCATAATAGGCGGGAAGTTTACAACATCCAGGCTGATGGGGCAGGCCATTTCACAGAAGCTATCTGAAATTACCGGATCAAAGTCTATGGATACATCGAAAATTGTGCTGAACGACACCTTCGACAGGTTCATGGATAAATACAAAAACCAGGTGAATATGGGATTCATGAATTATATAAGTTCATACGGAAATAGCATGGACTACGGATATCTGAACCAGATTGAGAGCGCCTTTATTTTCAATGAGGCCATCAGGGCCGGTGAATGAAATGGAATACAGTGGGGAAATACCTGTTAAAAGCGGCCTGGATAATGTAAGGGGCTTTCTTTCGAGGATAGAAAATATTACGCCGTGCCTGCCCGGGATATATGACTTTGAAATAGAGGGAAATGAAATAAAATGCAAGCTCAAACTTGACATATCAGCTGCGGGAATTTCTGCAATGAATACTGTCACAGGGAAGATGACTTTCACCTATCTGCCCGGGGATGAGGATCTGAACATCCAGGGAACGGGGAGAATAGCCGGGTCTAAAGTAAAATTTTCAATAGAGATTGCCTATACAGTCGATAATGGAAACACTGTTCTTCACTGGAAGAGCTCCTTTGACTTTGGCCTCATAGTAAAAATTATGGGAAAAAACAAGGTGGATGAAATTTCAAAACAGAACATTGAGAGAACAGTAAAATGCATATCTGATAAGCTGAACTAATAATAGTATTTTATAACAGATAATATTAATTTTAATATTTATTAAAACAATATTACACATATTTTGGATAATATTATATTTTATACGATAAATATTTAATAATGCAAAAAAATTAATGGCTTATGCTCAATTTCATTTACGATTCCATCGCCTGGGAGGAAAAGCAGATAATTAAGGAACTTCAGGGACAAGGAATAAAACTCAACCTCATAAATGCAAAGGACCATCCACTGAACCTGACAGGAGATATTGATATCACTGGCCCGGCAGTAATAAGATGCATGAGTGCAAAAAGGTCAATGTATTACTCATATATACTGGAGTCCCACGGAATAGAAACCGTAAATTCATTCAATACATTCAACATTGCCGGAAACAAGGCATTTACAACATCATTTCTTTACAGGAATGGAATCGATACTCCTGATACCGTAATGTCATTTTCCCATGACAGCGCCATGGATGTGGCCGGTGAGATGGGGTATCCCGTTGTGTTCAAGCCGGCCACGGGAAGCTGGGGCAGGATGATTTCCCTCATCAGGGATGAAAATATGGCCGAAACAGTATTTTCCATGAATGACATGGTTGCGGAAAATTCCTATTATATTCAGCGATTTGTTAAAAGGCCGCCAAGGGACATAAGGGTAATAATGGTTGGAGGAAAAATCTCAGCGTCCATATACAGATATTCCGGGGATGGGTGGAAAACCAACCTTTACCTGGGTGGCAGGGTTGAAAAAGCAGTTCTCGGAAAGGAGGAATCTGAAATTATCATGAAAGTTTCTGATCTTTTCGGGCCGGGGATAATAGGAATAGATGCCATGGAATCCGAATCGGGGATTACTGTCCATGAGGTAAATTCAAGGGTTGAATTCAAGGGTGCATCAAAGGTCTACGGGAATGCCATAATAAGAGACATTGCTGAATACCTGAAAACACTGGATTAAGTTTAATAATTATCTTAAAATATCAGCTTATGAGAGAAATATACCTGGATAAAAACGAGAATCCATTCAACATACCGGATGCCATAAAAGAGAAATTCATAGATTATGTGAAAAATGCAGATTTCAACAGGTATCCGGAAAAGGGGCTGCCATCACTCATTGAGGGCCTTGGAAGGTTCACCGGACTAGGCCCGGAGAGAATAATAGCATCAAATGGCAGTGACGAGCTTCTTGATATACTTATAAAGAGAGCCGGTGGCGATATTGTAATAAGCTCTCCGACCTTTGAAATGTATTCATTCTATGCAACCAATTATGGGCACAGTGCAATTGACGTTCCATTGAACGATGATTTTTCATTGAATGCCCAAGAAATTATAAAGCACAGGGATGCAAAACTGGTTGTTATATGCTCCCCGAACAATCCCACCGGGAACCTTATCGGCATGGACAGCATCAAAACTGTCCTGGAATCCGGTGTAACAACAGTTCTGGATAATGCCTATTATGAATTTTCAGGAGAGGATTACACAGACCTGATAAAGAAATATGATAATCTCATAATTCTAAGAACGTTCTCCAAGGCGTTCAGCCTGGCCGGAATGCGTGTGGGTTATGGAATGGCAAACCGTGACCTCATGGCAGGGTTGAAAAAATTGCAGGCACCCTTTTACATGAACATACTGTCTGCAAAGCTTGCAGAGATTATGATTGAAAACTACCACCTTATAGAGGAAAAGATAAATTATATAGTTGGCGAGAGAAAGAGGGTGTATGGTGAATTGGATGGAATAGCCTACAATAGTGATACAAATTTCCTCATGCTGAAAAAGGATCTTTATGACTACCTTGCCGGGAAAGGGATACACATAAGAAAACTCCCGCTTGTAAAGGACAGGTCCAGGATTACAATAGGGACTGCAGAAGAGAACAACATGCTGATCTCTGCGGTCAGGGAATACATGAAAGAATAAATAAAATCAAATTTTTCCCTGGTGGAAATTTAATATATTATTATTTTTAAGATCGGACATCATATAATAGTTGAAGGATTCAACCAGTGCGTCTACCGGCACCATTCCTATGAATTCAGATCCTGCTATGGACACTCCGTATCTTGCTGCCTCGGCCCTGACAGCCTCGAAGATGCGGTACAGTGGATTTTTTCTGTAATTCACCAGATTCATTGAAATCTGCACCACGTTCTTCTCCTGTATGAAAAGTGCCAGTGATTTTACGTATGCAAAGCCTCCGTCCCTGCCCCTGATGGCTGATGCAATCCTTCTCCCCACATGAATGTTATCCGTGTTCAGGTATATGTTCCACGCTATGAGAATGTCCCGGGCACCCATAATGGTGGCCCCAGCCCTGCCAACACTGGAAGGGCCGTAGTCAGGTATATATCTTCCGGAACCGATGGTTTCCCTGAGCTGTTCAATCTGAAAACTTTTATTTCGTATATTTTCAAGGCTCCTCCTTTCAGGGGTTAGTGCAGAATTTGCATACATGAAAACAGGGACGCCCAGTTTTTCTCCCACACGTTTTCCCACCTCATGTGATACTTTTACACATTCGTCCATTGTGGTGTCTTCCAGTGGAATAAATGGCATTACATCTGTGGCACCGAACCTGGGATGGATCCCGGCATGCACGCCCATATCTATATTTTCTGCCGCTATTTCTATAAGCCTGTATGCCAGTTCCGCAGCATTTTCAAGGGTTACAACAACGGTGATAACACTTCTGTTGTGGTCGTAATCCATTTCTGTGTCCAGTAATTTAGCGTCTCGCGTTTCCCTTACCGCATTTTCCAGAAGGGCTATGATACTCCTATTTCTTCCATCACTGAAATTCGGAACCATTTCAACTAGCTTCATGCAGATTTATAATAAAGAGTAATATTAAATTATAGCAAAACCTTAATGGAACCCTGTCTTTTCCATTATAAAATTTCTGAAGGATTCTGTTTCCATCATGCTGCATATTGCATTTATATCACCTGTTGAGGGGCGGTCACGATCCAGTGGCTTGACTATTGCCCTTATTTTGCTATAAATTTCCATTGTGGCCTTTGAGGGTTCAAATTTCCTGAATTCCAGTGCCTGTGCACCCAACAGGTATTCTATTGCGATTATGGTTTCAACATTTTTATTGATTTCCACCAGCTTCAGTGCTGCATTTGTGCCCATGCTCACATGGTCCTCCTGATTTGCCGATGTGGGTATGGTATCCGCTGAATTTGGATGTGCCAGTGTTTTGTTCACATTGCACAGTGCTGCTGCAGTGTACTGTGGTATCATGTATCCGGAATTTAAGCCGTAATCACTGACAAGGAAGGGCGGAAGCCCGCTGAGATTTGTCTCCACGATACGGGCAAGGCGCCTTTCAACCATATTCCCAAAATCTGTCATGGCTATTGCAAGAAAGTCAGATGCCATTGCAACGGGCTCTCCATGAAAATTGCCGGTGGAAATATACTCATCTCCCATAAGCAGCGGATTATCTGTTGCAGAATTTATTTCTGTGGATAGTACTTTTCTGACATATTCTACTGTGTCCCAAACTGCACCATATACCTGCGGGGTGCACCGGAGTGAGTATGCATCCTGCACCTTTGTTTTCCTTGCATTTTCAACTATGGCGCTACCATGGAAGAGTTTTCTCAATGCCATTCCAATAAGCTGCTGCCCCTCATGTGGCCTGGATGCAAGTGCCCATTCCGTGAATGCCCTGTCTGTGCCAGAAAGCCCTTCAAAGGCGAGTGCAAATGATCCAAGAGCTTCATTTATTAATCTCTCCGATTTTTTGACTTCCAGCGCCAGTATGCCGCAGATAACAGAGGTTCCATTTATCAGTGCAACACCCTCCTTCTCGGCATAACTGTATGGCTTTTTCCCCAGATTCCTGAACACCTCAGCCGAATTCATTCTTTTTCCCCTGTAGAATACATCTCCCTCTCCCATTACTGCGAGGCCTATATGTGCAAGCGGGGCCAGATCGCCACTGGCACCAACAGAACCGTATCGTGGGACAACCGGAATTATATTTTCATTTATCATGAAAAGAAGGAAGCTGATTAAATCCTCTGATACCCCGGAATATCCCTTTACCAGCGTGTTTGCCCTTACAAGCATTATCGACTTTACGGTTCTTTCATCCAGTGGATCTCCGGTCCCGGCAGAATGGCTCCTGATCAGGTTTATCTGAAGCTGTACCGTGTTATTTTTTTCCACATTTACGTTTAAAAGTGACCCGAAACCAGTATTTACACCATATACGGGCTTTCCTGATTCAAGTATTTTCATCAGGGATTTCTTGGATTTCCTTATTTGTTCCATGGCAGAATCTGCTATTCCTGCCTTTTCGCCCTTGTCAACAACTGCAATTACATCCTCTATGCTAAGGCTGTTTCCATCAATGTAAATCATGATAATTATAATGCCAGATAATATATTAAACTACGCCACGGCTCAAAAATAACATTATTATAATGAGAATTATAATGAAAACTCAGTCATCTCTTGGCTCAAGCTTCTCCCTGAGTATTGAAGTTATGTATTTCGCCGCTACATTAAATTCGAGCTTGGGTGGCATTGGAGTTTCGTCTGTCTCTGTTATAACATCAAGCACTGTTGGTCCCTTTGAAACAAAGAATTCATCCATTTTACTTTCCAGGTCCTCCGGGTTTTCCAGTCTAATGCCTGTAGCCCCTGACGCTTCTGCTAGCCTGGAAAAATCGGGATTGTACAGATCAACACCGTATTCTGGATACCCCATGACTTCTTCCTCAAGCTTGATCATCCCGAGAATATTATTATCAAAAACAACCAGTTTCACAGGCAGCCGGTATTTCATTGCTGTTATGATCTCCATTGATGTCATGGCAAAACTGCCGTCACCGATTATTCCGTACACTGTCTTCCCGGAGGCCATGGCAAGGCCTATTGATCCCGGGATTCCAGCGCCCATGGTGCCCAGCCATGATGAGAAGAAGAATCTATTGTTGCGCTTTGCCTCTATAAAACGGTTAACCCATAAAGTGACGTTGCCGGTATCGCCTATTATGATATCATCATCCTTTAAACGCCGGGATATGGCATCTGCAACCACCTCCGCCCTCAGGGGCTTTCTCATGTCAGATACCTTTTTCTGCATGTCCTTGGACCATTTTTCCCTTTCATCCTTCATTTTAGAATAATATTTCTCTTCCTTTGCCTGGACGTTTACTTTATCAAGGAAATATTTTATGTCGCACAAATAAGAGTAATCGGCCTTCATAATTCTGTTTAGGTCTTCTATCCTGTTATTAACCTGTATGTTCTTCACCTTTTTCAGGAACGCCGTGTATGGAAAGACCGTTCCGAGGAATATAATCAGGTCAGAATTGTTTATGGCCTTAACTGATGGCTTGGTTCCCAGCAGCCCGATTCCGCCCATGACCTTTTCATCGCTATCCGGCAAGGTCCCCTTCCCATTCAGCGAGTACACAACCGGAGCACCTATTTTTTCTGCAAATTTGTTGATTTCCTCTGAGTATGGCCTGGCGCCACCGCCGATGAATATTAGTGGCCTGGTGCTGGAATTAATCAATTTCTCTGCCTCCTCAATACCATCAGGGTTGTATGAAACAGGATTTATGTAGTAGGATAATTCTTCCTCCCTGCATTCCTTCTTAAGAATATCAACAGGCATATCTATATGCCCTACGCCTCCCTTAGTGATTGCCTCTCTGCATGCCTTCCATACAAGAAACTGGGCATTATCCGGATTCACTATCCTGGCGTTGAATACCGACACGTCGTCGAAGAGTTTTACCAGGTCCACTTCCTGGAAGTACTCGTGTCCCAGGAGGTCTGTCTCTATCTGGCCTGTTAGTGCTATAACAGGGACATGCTGCAATTTGGCATCATAAAGGCCATTCAGGAGGTGAATGGACCCCGGCCCGGAGGTACCCATGCATGCAGATAGCCTGCCGGTATATTTAGACTCAAATGATGCACTGAGTGCTCC
>JAJZXS010000031.1 GCA_021806295.1 Thermoplasmata archaeon | reverse complement strand
CCAACCTATCCTCCTTACAGTTTATAAACATTAAAGGGCATATTATATAATCAAGGTTCCAGCATGCCATAAAGTACCACAGCGCTGTTGTGATCCTTATTTCTGGAGGAGTAGATTAGAGTAATATTCCTGTTTCTATTAACAATCTCTTTTAAACTCTTTAATTCAGTGTTATCTGTTAGTTCATTCCTATAACGCCGGGCAAATTCTTCCCATTTGCTATCTTCATGGTTGAACCATTTCCGCAGCCCTGTGGACGGTGCTATTTCCTTCATCCACATATCTATCCGTGCCTTCTCTTTAGAAACCCCCCTGGGCCAGAGGCGCTCCACAAGAATTCTAATGCCATCATCCTCGCTATATTCATCATATACTCTTTTAAGCTGTATCATTAATAAATAACTACACCGATCTTATAAATCTTATCCATGTAGGATAATTACATTTTGCAATATGTTAAATAAAGGCATTCATTGTGTATAATATAATGTCACCTGAGGATAAAAAAGAAATACTGAGAAAATCCGCACTGCTGTCAAACCTGTCCCTGATAATTATCTTTCTGGTATATATTATACTGTCATCTATTCCATTTTCAATTTATACTGTAGTGGTGATGCTTGCCATAATTATCATAAACAGTATGCTTTTCATGCATTTTAAAAATATAATGCGCGATCAGGATTCAGATGAAAACATATTCCAGTATATAACCGATGATATGAGCTGGCGGTACGTAACGTACCTATCTATATTTTTCCTGGTAATGCTGCTGGCCCAGGGATATATAAAATTGGTTGACCAGTACTCGTACCTGATAATACTGAATGCTTTTATAATATTCATATGGGGCATCTCTGCCAACAACCCTATGGTAAGTATACTGATAAGGAAATCAAAGAAACTTCAGGATATTTTCATAAACAATGAGGCAGCACACCTTTCAGAGGAAATGGGCATAAAAGAACCTGAAATATACATAATAAACACCAATGACAGAATAGCAAATGCCTTCGAGGTAAACAGGAGAGAATCATATGTTTTTATAACCAGCTATCTTATGAACGTTCTGGATTATAATGAAATAATAGGTGTCCTGGCACATGAACTTTCACACATAAAATTGAGGCATAATCAGAAAACCACATTTATCAATTTTATATTTTTTATTGTGATGATCAATATCATATCACTGGCCATTACATCAACAAACCCCTTATTCTTTTACATGACACCACTTTTCTTTCTGATACTTATACTATTTATCATGCTGGTGGTTCCCGCAGTAAAACGGCACAATGAGGTACAGGCAGATTTGAATGCTCTAAAATATGTGAATAAGGAATATCTTATAGACGGCTTAAAACGCATCTCTGAAATAGACAAAATCCCAGAAAACGTTATGAAATCCCTGAGCCTTGACCATCCATCAACCGAAAAAAGAATACAATTAATAGAAAACAGTAAATCCTGAATTGCCATACAAAATAATGCTCAGACTGATTATAGCGGATGCAGAACTGCAACTTATACCGGAAAAAATGTGGGGTGACCATGCTATAAAGAACATCGCTGAAAAAAACCACAAGAAACCCGGAGAAATGCTGCTTGACTCAAATTACATGCACACATCTATTGAAAAATACTATCCCGGGGAATCAAATCGAAGGGGCAGGCCAGATATAGTATACCTATTTCTGGAAATGGCAACGGAGTCCATCCTGAATAAAAGAGGCGGACTGGATATTTTTATACATACAAGGGATAATTTTATTATGCACATAAATGGTAATACAAACCTTCCCAGATCGTATAACCGCTTTGAAGGCCTCATTGAGGACCTCTTCCGGAAGAAATCCATAGAATACAATGGCACCGAGCTGTTATCTCTGAGAGAGGAAAAGCTGATTCCCTTTTTGAAGGGTTTGGATGGAAAGACTATAGCGCTCTCACCTGATGGCAAAGAATCAAAACTGTCCGATATAATTATTGATGAAAACTTAAACGTTGTCATAGGTGGTTTTTCACAGGGAGACTATATTTCGGATGTTTACAGCCATTTTAAAGCATACAGGATATTCGATGAGGAGCTGACCATATGGTCTGTGGGGATGGAAGTAATATCCCAGTACGAAAGATTCACATCCATGGTAGGATAACTGTGAAAAAATATCAGGTTGATTGAATTCCTGTACTCATTCTAATATAAAAGCAAAAAGAATAAATTTATAATAATAATACACTATGGATTTCAATGGCACGAATGCACACAAGAAAGAGAGGAAAATCAGGATCCAGAAGATTGACACTTGAGGAAAGGCCATCCTGGATGCAGAACGATGATGAAATAAAGGAAGAAATATTAAAGTTCAGGAAAGATGGATTATCAAAATCAATGATAGGAATAAAACTCAGGGATCAGTACGCTGTTCCAGGGGTAAGGCCCGTACTTCACCAGAAAATGGGGAAAATACTGGAAGAAAATGGCCTGAAGGAAGATATGCCAGAGGAACTTGCATTCCTGATTAAAAGATATAAAAACGTATCAAAACACCTCCTGCTTAATAAGAAGGATATAAGCAATACAAGGGGAAGCCAGCTTATAATGTCAAAAATACTTCGTCTGATGAGATATTACAAACGCACTGGCAGATTGCCTGCAGACTGGTCCCTGAAAAGAGTCCTATGATTTATGATATAACAGGAGAAGATCTATACAATGCACTGCATGATGCCACTGAAAGGCTCAGGGCAGAAAAATATGTTCGTGTTCTGGCACATTATGATGGGGACGGCGTAAGTTCATCCATAATCCTTCTCAGGATGCTGGAGCGCCTGGATATAAAATATCATCTGTCATATATAAAAAACCTGGACAATGAGGGTTTTCGCGTCCTTTATGAAGAAGAGGCCAATGTTTTAAATATTATTGTTGACGCTGGGTCGTCACAGATTCCGGCCATAGCAGGGCATACAAATTTTATAGTTCTGGACCATCATTTCTACAATAAGACCGAAACATCTGGAATAAATATCAATGCCAGGGACTACGGGATCAATGGAACCAGGGAGGCCTGTGGCGCCACTATGGCATATATGTTTGCACTTGTTATGGATGAAAAAAATAGGGATTTATTTCCATTCTTTATGTCGGGCGTTATGGCTGATAAGCAGGACATCGGGGGCCTTTCGGGTATCAACAGGAAACTGTTTGATGAGTACAATACCTATCAGACCCACCACACACTGAATATGGAAGGAAATCTACTTGATGCCATTACATATTCCATTGATCCATTCTTCACGGGACTGACAGGGCATCCAGATGCAGTCAAGGAGTTTCTGGGAAAAATAAAGATAGATCCGGAAAGAAACGTTATTGATCTAACAACAGATGAAAATAAAATTCTTGCAAATACGCTTGCACTGAAGATGCTGGAAAACGGTGTTGGCTCCGATGCTATAAAATACCTGGAAGGAGATGTTCTTTACTTTGATGACATAGGCTTCTCATCCAAGGAGCTTAATTCAATAATTGACGGGAATGCCAGAATAGGGATGCAATCCCTCCCTGTACAGTATTTTTTAGGAGATAATAGTGTATCTGCAGAGATGATCGGAAATGCCAAGATATTCAAAACAAAATTGATAGATTACATATACCGGGCAAAAAGCGATTTAAAGGAGGAAAAATATCTCCGGTACTTCTATGCACCGGAATCAGAAATGGCAGGGCCTATATCAGGGGCAATAGCACTCTATGCAGTAAAACCGGATAAGCCCGTAATAGGTTTCAATGTGGGGACTGACGACATTAAAATCTCATCAAGAGGGTCAAGGCAGGCAGTTTCAAAGGGACTTAACCTCTCCGAGGTAATGAAGGCTGCATGTGCGGCCGCTGGCGGTTCAGGTGGCGGGCATGATATTGCCGCTGGCGGTGTCATACCACGTGGAAAGGAAAAGCAATTCCTGGACACTGCCGGAGAGGTAATAAAATCCCAGATAAAAATTACGTAGATTTATGAGAGTTACTATAATCTACACTATCATTCCACAATGGAACTTAATATTCAATTGAAAAAATCTGCATCAAAATTTATATTTATACAATTATCAATATCGGATGTTTGATCTTCTTTTTTATTATTGGAATAATTTGCATTATGTTTTGTAAGGCAGTTAAACCTTACCATAATGAACCAAGAATAATTATCAGATATAATTTGTAAATTCAAGTATTAAGTTAGTTAATAATATTAACCTAAAATGAATATAGCACCATGAGAATAGATTCTATAATATCTAAATATGAAGATTCTATCATATCACTTTCAGAAAAAATCTATGGCTTTGCTGAACTCGGAAGCACAGAATATAAATCATCAGCACTTGTTATTAATGAATTAAAAAATGAAGGTTTCACAATTACAAATCCATATATGGGCATGGACACCGCATTCCGGGCTGAATATGGGGTCGGGTCTCCGGTTGTGGGCATATTAATGGAATATGATGCTCTGCCAAATGGTCATTCATGCGGGCATAACCTCATATCTGCATGGGCATACGGAACGGCCATTACAGTAAAAAATATAATCACATCAGGAAAGATAGTTGTCTTTGGGACACCATCAGAGGAGGGCATAGGGCCATATGCAGGAAGTAAGGCAAGAATGGCAGCCTCGGGGGCATTCCGCGATATCGATTTTGTTATAGGCATGCACCCTGATGACATCTGGGCAGTTGGTTCAAAGGCTCTTGCAGATGCAGAAATGGAATTCACATTTCATGGAAAGGCTGCACATATGGCTGCCTCACCCTGTTATGGGGTTAATGCACTGGACGCACTGGTGACAACCTACGGGGCCATCAACAATCTTAGAGATTCTGCCAGGGGAGATAAAAACATAGTCATAGGCATGGTCATAAGGGAAGGTGGGCAGGCATCCAATGTTGTTCCGGATAGGGCCGTAATGGAGGTGGATGTCAGGTCTTCAAGTTCATCATACCTTTCAGGCTTTGTTGAAAAGGTAAAAAAACTTGCACATGGCATAGCAGAAGGCTACGGCGCAACGCTGGATATAAGCGATTTGATGCCTGTGTATACAGAGTACAGCGCAAACCGAACAGTTGATATCATCCTTCAGGAGGAGATGGAAAGGAAGGGGCTGGCACCCATTAATATAGATAAAACCGACGAGCCCGCCAGTGGCAGCACAGATGAAGCAAACGTAAGCCTTGTAGTGCCAACGGGACATATAGACATGAAAATAGGAACCGGGCTGCCAGGGCATTCAGATGAATTTCGGGACGCTGCCAATCCCCAGAGGGCCAGGCAGAACCTTTTGACAACCATAAATGTGTCATCCTCTGCCATAGTGAAAATTATGGAAAATAAGCAGATACTGAATTCTATAAAATCGGAGTTTGATAGGCATGGAAAATAGAATAAAACCACCTGCATTAAAACAGGGAGACGAGATAAGGGTGATAGCACCGGCAAGTGCCCCGGATATGATTAAGCTATCCAGGGGAATCTCCAAGCTGAAAAAGCTGGGATATCGTGTTACAGTTGGCAAGAACATCAAAAAACTCAACCAGAGAAATGACCTTGCTGCACCTGCAAAGGATCGGGCCGAGGAGCTTATGTCGGCATTCAGGGATGATAATGTCAAGGCCATATTCTGTGCAAGGGGTGGATACGGTAGCATACATATACTATCTCTGCTGGATTATGAAGCCATAGCAGAAAATCCAAAGATATTCATGGGCTACAGCGATATTACTGCTCTGCACCTTGCAATCAACAGGAACTCCAACATGGTAACATTCCATGGGCCCATGGTTGCTTCTGATGTGGATGATCTGTCGAAACCTTCATTCAAAGAATTTCTACAGATACTTTCAGGAAAATCCGATGAAATAAACATGTACAGGGACAGGCTGATAAAATACATCATTCCGGGAAAAACGGAGGGATATTCCATGGGGACAAATATATCACTCGTTGCATCACTTCTTGGCACAAATTATATACCGGAAACTTCAGGTAGGATATTCTTCATAGAGGATACAGATGTAACCTCCGGTGATATTGACCGGTATTTTTTCAGCATGAAGCTGGCAAACATAGTGGAACAGTTCAACGGATTTGTGTTCGGTGATTTCAAAGCTATATTCGACAAGGAGGAGCCAATGCCATCCATAGAGGATGTTGTGCAGAAGTTCATGAATGAAATCAACAAGCCATCACTTTATGGCGCTCCGTTCGGCCACGGGGAGGAACAGATGGTTCTGCCACTGAATGCAAAAATTAGGATAGGAGATGAGGAGCCATATATGGAGCTAATGGAAACCGTAGTGGACTGATTATTACTGAAAATCATATATTAAGCAAAAATCTTTTATTAATATCCTGACATAAACTGCCATGGAAGTAGAAAAATTAGTTTATGGCATTTACCCGAAAACCAATGAATTAAGGCTCCATATAGGTAGATGGGAGAAAGGAAGAATTCCGGACGCCTCCCTGAACAGCGAAATTGAATCTGAAAAGAGATCATTTTACAGCACCCTTAATGAAAACAGTATAGAACACACAGATCCTCTATTTAACTGGTATGATATACTGAGGCCCATATGCCTTATGACCGATGGGATTGATCTTGGCCCTCTTTCAAGATTCAAGGAAACCAACAGTTTTTACAGGATGCCTGTAATAAATTATATGGGCGGACTTACAATGGACCCTGCCGATTTTTCGCCTCTTAATGAAAACCCGCCACTGCCCCTATATGTTCCTGATGGGAACCATTTTAACGCTTTTCTTCCATCACCCTTATCATTCTATAAAATGTCCAGAACCATGCTGAGCTATGATAAATTTCAGGCAGGCGTTGAGAAACTTTACAGGGAAATACTGGGGCAGCTCAAACTCAGGAAGGTTGTGATATATGACCCTATTCCATACGGGGAAAAGGATGTGCTTGACCTTTCATCACTGTCAGAATTCCAGATAAGGCTGGTTACAACCGGTAAGCTTTATCCAGGAAATATAAAGGGAAGGTTGTATTCCATTATTTCTGATTACACTCAGGAGAATTTCGAAATTTCAAGATTAAATTCTGCAGTACCCGGTGTAAAACTCATAGATGGGTACAGCACAAAGATGGAAAGTGTAGTGGGCATCAATAAAATTCTGGATTCCATAGATGCTGACCGCGTGATAGTAAGCCACAGGGAATATTTCGATTTCCTTCCGAGAATGATAGCTGACAGAAAAATAGAACTTATATCAGGCATAGGTGAATAAGATGGGAAAATATTTGATATCTCAGGAAATAGGAAGTTTCAGGAAGCCAAAATATCTAAGTACAGTATTTCATAAAATATACGGTACAGATGAGTATTACAGGCTTTCAGAGAAGGCAACGGAGGAAACAATAGACCTGTTCAGGCATGCTGGGCTGGATAATATAGGTGTAGGTGGCGAAATGTTCAGATGGGAAATGTATGAACACCAGGCAAACCGCATCAATGGCATTGAATTCTATGGCCCTGTAAGGTCTTTTGACAACCGCTATTATAAAAAGGGAAGCATAGTTCAGGACTTATCAATAAAGGAATCGTTCCATTCAGATGAGCTTGAATACCTGCTGTCACGGGATTATTCTAATATAAAAATTCCTGTCACCGGGCCTTACACCATGATGGACTGGTCATTTAATGAGCATTACCGGGACAGATACGAAACCGCCATGGCATTTGCATCCCTGCTCAATGAGGAAATGAAAAACCTTAAGAAATTATGGGATTCCAAGTATCCGGGGAAAAAACTGGAAATCCAGCTGGATGAGCCGGCCACAACAACACATCCCGATGAGATGCAGATAGTTGTTGATTCACTCAACAGATCTGTTGAAGGAATAGATAACTGTGAATTTACAATACATGTATGCTACAGCACAGATTACCGTATGCTATATGATGTTATGAATGACATAAAGATTGACGGGTTAAATCTCGAATTTGCAAACAGGGACTCCCTGGATCCTGGTCTTTCAGACTCATCACGGCCGGGCTATGAAGATTTAAAGTATTTCCAGCAGCTCAACACCAGAAAGAAGTTCATAGGCCTTGGCGTCACAGATGTACATATAGATTATATCGAGCCTGTGCAGCTTATCAAGGACAGGATAAACTATACGCTGGGCATAATGCCCCCTGAACTTGTCAGGGTTAACCCTGACTGCGGCTTAAGAACAAGATCAGTTGAAATAGGTTATGAAAAATTAAAGAACATGGATACTGCAAGGAAAGAAATCCTTAAAGAATTATAAAATTTTTAATTATATTTAAAATATTCAAATTCTTCATCCTCCAGATCCTTTTTTCTCTTTTTCCTGCGCATGAAGAACAGAACTATGAATATTATATATGCCAGTATGCCAAGCAATATCAGAATATTTATGAGATAAGAAATCAGGCTGTAATGGACAGAAACCTCATTTGATGATATAAAGGACCCATTGGAGGAATACGCGTCTACCGTAACATAATATGTTTTTCCAGGAGTCATTCCTGGAAGGAATGCAAAATCTGTGCCGCTTGATGTAATAACCTCCGCATGTGGATTAAGCATCAGAGAATTTCCTGAATATGATATAACGTATTCAGCAAAATTATTCAATGGATATTTATCCCATGAAACAAAGGCAAAATAGAATCCCAGTGGAAGACTGTAAGTGATTTTGAAATTTACTATTACAATGGATACACTGGCAGGGCTCATATAAACCACATTATTACTCCCTGTAGAAATGGCTGTTGTATTGTTGTTGTATAGGTATTCATGGAATGTTAAATCCTCTGTTCCATTCAAAAATACCGTATATTCGCCCGACTGGTTGGTGTATCCAAGGGATTTTCCATTATATGTTATATTGGCATTGCTGATATTGTAATCATACTGTATGTTCTCAACTGTGCCTGTTGCCTCCTTAAGGCTGGTATTATCCGGTGTCAGCAGCACATATACATATCTGCTTTCACCCGGTATTAGATCAACAGATCTATTATACGTTGAATACCCTGCCTTGCTCACATTTATATCCACATTTTCCGGCTTAATCATGAGATAATGGTATCCTCCATTGTTTTCTGTGCTGTTTCCATTCATTGTTACATTTACATTTCCATTTGAGACGAATACGTTCAGGAGAACTTTTTCTGGGGTCATGGTTACAGATGTAATGGTATTTCCAGAAGCAGAGGCCGGGTAAAAGCCATCAGCACTTACATTAACGAAATTACTGCCTACAAGTTCATATGCACTCACGGTGCCAGAGGTTCCTGTGTACCTGAAGAAACCGTCTACAAACATTGTGTATTTCGGGCTGGCATATGACGGTGTGTAATTCAACGTGATGGACTCAGTTTCTATATGTGGAACATAGATTTCCCTTGATATGGTGCTGCCATTGCTTTCTGTGGCAACAACATTATAATATCCCCCACTGAGGGATGGACTGCTACCAAGACTGCTGCCATTTACCGTATAGGTTGCATATTCGCCGTTGCTGAGGCTGAATTTAACTGTGGATTTGACACCGAATGATATTGTGTAATCAATATGCACAGCCCCGTGTGTTCCATAGATCATCTTATCGACTTCCGGTCCCTGTATGGCGGTTAAGGTGCCTGTGGAGCTATTATATGAAAGGGTAATATTGCTGTAGGATGTGCCAACTGTGCTGTATCCCTGCTGGTAAATTCCTGAATATGCAATATTTCCTGTTTCATTTGTTATCTTTATGTGACTGTATGTACCCTCAGGTATACTGACAAAGTTAATTCTGGCGTTATCCTGCTGTGCACCAACTGCGGCCCTGTATTCCCCTGCAAATGCCAGTGGCATATTAAGGTCCTTGACTGGAGTTCCATTTACCATGAATTCTATCTCACTTCCAGATATGTTAACCCCTATATCGGCAGCTGCAGACCCTTTCAGTATGCCATAGGTTCTTGTCCCATTTTCATATACGCTGTACTCATAGTAATATCCCGTTTCATTGGTCAGTATCCCGAACTTAATATAATTTTCAGGATTATCATAAAAACCTGTATAGTAAAAAGTACTTCCATTGTACTGCTCAACAGAATTGCCGGAAACATTAATGGTGGCACTAATCCCTGTTGCGTATGTAGTATTGTTAAATGTGGCAACTGTTCCATATCCATTGAGGATCTTTCCGGTATCATTGATTAGATTGCTTACTAAGGGTGTTCCGAGCCCTGTCACAGGATTCCATCCTGGTCCAGCACTGTAGCCATAATTTCCACCAGACGTAATCTGAGTGAAAGCTTTTGAATAGTATTTTGTCTCAGATATTTTATAAAATATGGGATTAACCAGGCCAAGAGACCTGTTATAGTACTGGTCCATTGTTGCTATGATTCCAGCCCACATTGGGGTTGCAATACTGGTGCCGCCCAGTGTATATTCCCTGCCATCAACTATGGTTAACACGCCAGTATTGGGATTTGCATCCAGGGATACATCAGGTACCCCTCTTTTTTCTTCTGTATAATTTGGCGCTACCTGGTAATAAGGAGTTGAGAAGTATGAGGAGAATCCGCCACCGCTTGCCTCTACCTTGCCATTTACTGTTTCTCCCCAGGCTGTCTGGGTATACCCTCCACTGGAAGTTTCAGTTAGGGTTGCGCCTCCAACCCCAAGTACATAGGGGTCAGATGCCGGGAAGTTAACAGTTTTGGCGGAGGTCCCATCATTGGCGCCCTGGTCGCCTGAGGCTGCAACAACAGTGATGTTCTCCTCCGCTGCCTGCCTGTATATGCTGTTCAGCTCACTGAGCTCATGCGCGGTCATCTGGCTCTCAGCCTGCCCCCAGCTTATGGATATTATATTTCCAAGGTGGTGCGTGACTGCATAGGCCACTGAATCAAGGAGCCTTGATCCATCTCCAGGTGATAGCACAAGATTGATTTTGGCGCCGGGGGCCATTGCATGAGACCATTCAACATCTATGGCGGTCTCAGATGCCCAGTTGCTGTTTGTTGATGTTATGGCCCCCTCAGGTGTGGATATGTTCAAATTAATGGCCGGGAGGCCGGTGAGGTTGTCAAATGCGCTTACATCGTAGTTTATTGTGGGGTCTCCATATGCGTCAACCACTGCTATTGTTGTGTTATTTCCATAATATCCCTGGTCATGTATGTAGTTCATATCATATGCGTCATATATATTGGCCGGAGTATAGGGATTTGCCAGATAGGATGCATTTTCTTCATATGGTACAAAATCATCTGAGCTGTTGAATATAAAATACTGTATGCCAAGAGTCCTATTGAGCATGCTGAAAATATACGAAATGGAACCACGGTTGCTGGAATCATTAACGTTGAGTAGGTTCCCATAATAAGTATAGGGAATTTTACTATTATTTAACTGGCTGCCAACATACTGATGAAAGGATGAAGGGATATATGCAAGCAGCACAGGAGATGTATTATTTCCGCTATTCGCATCTACTGTGGCCACAGATGGGGGATAATTGGTTTCTGAAATGGCAAGCGCAGAAAGTATAAAAATAAATACAAGGGTAACCGCTAATATTCTTTTTCTCCCGGATTCCATATATTTCTGAAAATCAATCTTACTTAATATACTTAATGTTAAAAGGACCAAAATAAACTGCAACCTATAACCTGATAAATACAAAAGATAAGAAAAAGATTTTAAACCTAGATTAATATACAGGACGAATGAAAAAATATCTACCAGTAGTTATTATTGTCCTTTCGCTAGTTATGGTAATGGCTCCATTTGCCTCTTCAGCCTCAACTGTAACATTGCCTGCTGCCCCCTCAACGCTTCCATCCATAACATATAACTATAATGGAACAAATGAAACGATAACAGGGTCAGACTGGATTTCTTTCTTCTCAAGTGTAATTGATAATACGCATTATGTTAAGTACAGCTTCAATAAATCCACACAGTATCTCATAGTCTACGATTTGAGCTATACAGGCATGAACCCCTATGGACTTCAATTTATCCAGGCGCTTTCAGGCATAGGAACACCCACACTCAAGAATATGACCCTGGCATTTAATGATACAAAGGGCGAAACCTCCCAGGTAAAGGGATATACAGATATCCAGGCACTCAATGCAGGCGCATACCCCGGATTTTCATTTTCAAAGCCGGCAGTAAAGCCCATATCTAAAGACTATCTTGATGTTGGCATAATCGTGGCCATAATAGCAGGAATGATTGCACTGTACTACGTATTCAACAGGAAAAAATAAATATCTTATAATAACATATTTGACTTACATGGAAAAAATAGTTGTTGGCATTACAGGGGCATCGGGAACTGTACTTGCTGTCAGGTTGCTTGAAAATCTCAGGGATGCTGAAATACACCTGGTAATTTCGGATAGCGCCAGAAAGGTTATGTCACTGGAAAGCGACTATAAGATAGAATATATAAAAAGCCTGGCTGATTATGTTTATAACGATAGTGATATAGCTGCCAGAATAAGTTCAGGCAGCTTCATATTCTCAACATTTGTTATTATTCCATGCTCCTCATCAACACTTGCAAAAATATCTGCTGGCATATCAGACACACTGATTACACGGGTCGCAACTGTGGCATTGAAGGAAAGGAGAAAGTTTATCATTGTGCCCAGAGAGATGCCATTCAGCACCATAATGCTGGAGAATATGCTAAAATTATCAAGGGACAATGTAATCGTATCTCCGGCAATACCGGGATATTACAACAGGCCCTCAACCATGGACGATATGGTTAATTTCGTGGTTGCCCGTGTACTTGACCTTGCCGGGATTGAAAACAGCCTGTCCCCAAGGTGGAAGGATGCCTAAATTCATGGCCGATCACATGATTGGGAAAACCTGTAAATGGATGCGCATTATGGGGTATGATACATCTTATCCCGGATGCCAGAATGACACTGATATACTTAAAAAGTGCATAGCTGAAAACAGAATACTTCTTACCAGAGATTATGAATTTTATAAAAGATACAGCAGATCCATATTTCTTGATAGCCCATATTTTAAACTACAGATTAAACAAATAGCACAGATGTTCCCTCCTGAGATGAAATTATTTTTCTCCAGGTGCCCAATATGCAACGGCCTGCTGGAGGAAGTCTGTTCAGACAGGATGGGCGAGGAATTCGAATCGGTCAAATCAAGATTCAGGATGGTAAAATACTGTCCATACTGCAATAAATATTACTGGAAGGGAAGCCATTACGAAAAAATACTCCTGGAGATAGATTCTATTCTCAAAGGCTAAGTTTTTAATTAAAATTAAAATCAACTATAATTGAAAATCATAGAGGATGACAGGAAAAATTCGAAAATCGTTTTACTTATAAATACCATGGACGACCTCTGGTACCTTAAAAATATAATGGCACCGGGTGACAGCATAATAACATCAGTGTTCAGGAGACAGGAACAGAACTCTGATATGACCCGTGCAAAGTCAGCAGAAAGGAAGAAAATCACGGTAAAGTTAAAAATAGAAAAGGTTGACTTCCTGCCATATACCGATAGCCTGAAAATTCTGGGGGAAATAATAGAGGGCGAAAATACCGGAAGCCACCAGTCTGTGATGGTAGGTGTTGATGACGAAATTACACTCATAAAGGATATGAGCCAGGAGGAATCAAAACTCCTGAAGGAAGCCGTGGACAGTTATTATAAAAACTCAGTTGTATTTGTGTCCATGGATGACGAATCCTGCACTGTGGCTCTTTTGAAATCATATGGAATACAGGACATGGGGGAAATATCATCCGGCAGGTCTGGGAAGGATTATGAATCTAGGGGCAGTGATTCAGATTACTACAGTGAGATAATCCGGGTGCTTAAAAATATCAGAAACCTCTCAACAGTAATAGTCCTCGGCCCCGGCTTCGAGCATACAAAATTCTATGACATGATGAAGGCAGACCCATTCTTTAATGGCATTGCTGTCTATGATATTGCAGAAACTGATGCCGGGAAGCGGGGCATATACCAGTTCATGGGAGAAAAGCAATCAGAGGATATACTGAAAGGCGCCCGGATCGCAGGAGATGAAAAGATTATACAGAACTTTCTCAAAAATTTGAATAAAACCGGATTGAGTGTTTACGGTTACGATGAAATAGTAAAATACGCATCCATGAACATGCTCGAAGACCTGCTCATATCGGAATCAAAATTCAGGGATCCGGAGACAAGAGTCCTGCTATCCCAGATAAACGGTGTAAATGTTCATGTAATCAGTGATTACACGGATTCCGGTGAAATCATAAAACAGTTCGGTGGTTACTGTGGCATACTCAGATACAGGTACTAAATAATCTCCAGCTTTAATGGGTCGCCATTCCTTGTATACGCCGAGTAGTTGTTTAAATTATAGGGGTACCCTACTATTATATGTACGGGACCTGTATTTGAGAACATATGAAGGTCAGCATCTGAAGGGTGCGTATTGCCAGAGGGGTGTGAATGGACTGACCCAACATAGCTGAAATCTATGGGCATGGAATATGCCTGGAATATAACATGTACATGTCCGCTGATGGTTCCCGGCAGCATTGCTATTTCATAAATAATATTGTGCTCTGCCCTTAGCATGGCACCGAACTCATTGGGATACGAATCCTTTGAAGCCTCCATTATCATCCTGAGCGTGCGTTCTCTAATTGACCACATCTTTAATCAGTTTCTCCCTGAGCCTGTCATAAAATGAATTTTTGAGTTCTATGAAGGTCAGTCTTTCACTGGAAACCTTAATGTCTACGCGGTCGTTTCCGTTGACCACTGCTTCCCTCTGTCCGTCTATTATTACCAGGGAGCTGAATTTTCCGATAATTTTTATTGTAATCTTACTGCTATCAGGGCATACTATTGGCCTGAGCCTTGATCCGAATGGGGCTATATACGATATCACCATTGCCTTCAGCGACGGGATAAGTATTGGCCCCCCGGCACTGTATGAGTAAGAGGTTGATCCTATGGGAGTTGCCACAATAACCCCATCGGCACTGGTGTTTTCCATGAACCGGTCATCTATATACACACTGAATTTCCTTATTTTTGATATCCTTGCTGTATGTATTACAATATCATTGATTCCCATCCCAAAAAATTTATCATTAATGTAAACTTCCAGTTTCATGACATCGTATGTTCTGTAGTTGCCGTTAATAAGGTTGTGTACGGATTCCTCAATATTCCCTATTTCTACCTCAGACAGGAAACCAAGTCCTCCAACATTGATCCCGAGAATCTTACCTCTCGAAAGCTGCGCCGTCCTCAGTATAGTTCCGTCACCGCCTATCACGATTATAATATCGGCATCAATATTCCTGAAATCAGTGCCTTTTCTGTTCATAGATCTTGCAAGCTTATCCTCCATGATGATTTCCCATGATGGTGGGACAATTTCCACTATCCTCCTTGCAATTCTTATACATGAATGGCAGTTGATTCTTGCGATAATACCTAATTTCATTTATACACCGATAATCACATCTATTCGTTTGCATTTAATTAATTTTATGCTTAAATTTTATAATTCCTATATCAGCAGGTTGATTAAATGCATCATTTATACCGACTCAGTTATCATGGATATGCATTAAATGGTTTATTTTCAATGGCAATGAATTTATATGTTAATATAATGATGTTTTATGACAAAAATCTCTGATTCGGTAAAAGTAATTGTCAGCAATAACCTCATCTATTCTATGGCCATTTCCAGTGGATTATGCAATTATACAAAGGTGGCAGAAAATATAAAGGATAAGGTTGAGGCCATGACCGGAAAGACCGTAAAATTCAACACTATTGTGAAAGTTCTGGCCAATATGAAAACTGAAAAGCCGGAATACACTGATGACCTGGAAATACTGAAAAAATCATCTCTTACAATAGAATATGAGTACAGCATCCTTTATTTTGATGATATCAAAAAAATTCCTGAAAATACAATTCTGGTAATGAAGGAATCAAATATATACATATGCATAGCAAATACAGGAAACCAGCAGAGCAAAATCGCCCTTATAAAAATAATCCTTCCAAAGGAGTCTTCATTTACCCCCGGGCTTACACTTCTGATCACGGATTACCTTATGACATACGGGATAAAATTCACAAATATTTACAGGCTGAACACAGAAATATGGATAGTAATAGATAATTCAAATGCCGGCAAGGCACTGTACCATCTTAACAACCTGCTACACGAAAGTTAAAAATCATATATCCTTATTTTTTGTGGTTGTTTTCCAGTATTGTGAATAATTTTATTACTATATGAATAATGTATTTATACGCATTTGCAATACCCATAGGGTATTAAATGATAGATATAACATTAATCCAGTATATTCTGGCCATAGTTTCAGGAGTGGCTGTTGGATTCAGCCTGGGCCTTATAGGAGGTGGAGGTTCTATACTCGCAGTTCCGTTGTTCATTTATTTTGTCGGGATCCATCACCCGCATCTGGCCATAGGTACCACTGCTCTAGCAGTTGGTATAACAGCTTATATAAATTTTGCACAGCATCTAAGGAAGAAAAATGCAAGTATCAAACTAGGTGGTGTATTTGCCTTAGTAGGCATCATAGGAGTACTGATAGGTTCAACCACCGGGCTTATTATCAAAGGGGGAGAACTGCTGTTTTTCTTCTCCATGTTGATGATCATCATAGGAATTTACATGTACATAAGCAAATGCAGGGCAGTTCCTGATGAAGACTGCAAGGAAAGAACAAAAAGTACTAAATATGGAAAGGTTTCAGTTTACTCGCTCATAGTGGGATTTGCCTCAGGATTTTTTGGAATCGGTGGCGGATTTCTGATAGTGCCCGGAATGCTTGCCTCTTCGAAAATAAAAATAGGAATGGCCATAGGCACATCGCTTCTTGCAGTTGGCACTTTCGGGGTTGTTACTGCCATCCGGTATGCCCTGGTTGCTCCAGGACTCGAATATATAAGCAGCGGAATTGTTGGGGATGTTCTCATCCTTGTTGCAGTTGTGTATGTTCTCGGTGGAATATTTGGCGGGTACCTCGGTACCAAGCTCTCAGTAAATCTGGGTGGAAAGAAGGGGACCCTGAGAAAGGTATTTTCGATAATCATCGTACTTGTGGGAATATATGTTGCATTTGAATCCTATCCTGCACTGCTCCATATGTTTTTCATATTCGGGCTTAATTTATAAAATATAGAAAAAGAAAAAATATAATAAAACCTTAAATATTTTTATCAATAGCATATTGAAATAATTTAATAATCAAACTGGTGCTATATAATAATAATTTCTAAATTAAAAAAATCATTCAATCTGAAAGGCTTTCCATCAGGGAGGTGAATCTTTCAGGCAATCTCTTTAAAGCGTATTTTAAGACATCGACAGCGCTTAGTGAGCCATCTGTTTCGAACTTGAAAATAAAATTATTTTCATCTTCCTCTACCACCACACCATCACGCTCCATTAGCTGCGATAGATAACTGCATGGTATGTCATCGGTAAATACTATGGTATTCTCATTTTCACTGACTATAGATTTTGGGCATGTCTGTTTATAGAATTCCCAGTTGTCCATTACCTCTTTATTTACATGGAAATTACGGTGATACTTATATGAAACACCTGAAGTTGCCTGCCATTTGGCATGCTCTGCACCTCTTCCAAGTATGGCTTCACAGGTTACCAGCATAGCCTGGCTTTTTTTGAGTTCTATTATGGGTATAAGCGGATCGGTAGGTTTAAGGTCAGGATTGTTCACTGGCATTATATCGGATGAATATACAGTACCGGGGCCCAGCTTATTTATCGAATATGTAACAGTGCATAAATCGCACCCCTTTCCACCGCATGTGCACTGATCCCTGAAATTCATTGAAAGGTCGGTTTTAAGTGGGATAAGGCCGAGCCTGGAAGCTAGTACCTCATCAAACAGTGGAAGTGATGAATCATACACATTTCCATCTGCATCCCTTATTTCTCCATGGTGGAAAATGACATTTTCTATTGCAAGCTTCGGGATATCGTTTATAAGTGTACGCCTTATTGAATTGGCCATTCCCGGAGTAATACCATCAATCGAAAATCTTATAAAATTATCCTTCAGTTCAATAATCTTAAGCATGATTAAACTCTCCTTCCCCTCTTGCCGCCTTTCTTCTTTGTGCCATCGTGAGGCGTTGGTGTTACCTCCTCAATTCTGAGGATTTTGAATCCTGCTCTGGACAGTGTCCTTATTGCAGACTGTGCTCCTGGGCCGGGTATTCTGGACCTGCTGCCTCCGGGGGCTCTCACCCTTATTATAAGGTCGGTTATTTCCTTTTCCCTGAGTTTCTCTGTAATTATATCTGATGCCTTCATGGCGGCATAGGGACTGGATTCCTCCCTGTCGTTCTTTACAACCATCCCTCCAGTTGATTTTGCAATTGTTTCTGAACCTGTCATGTCTGTAATGAGTATTATTGTATTGTTCTGTGATGCATATATGTGTGCTATTCCTACCTTATTCATTGTGGCTCACCTTTGTCCTTCTGCTCTTCCTCAGTTCCCTCGTTTTCCTTCATTCCTGCCAGAACAAGCCTGATCGGGTGTTTATCATCTGAAAATGGAGATTTTTCATTATACGTTATGGTGTCCTCCACACCTTTCTCTACCTCAAGGCTCGGGATTGTTACAACATGGTCTCCAACCTTTATGTGCCCATGGGTAATGAGCTGGCGTGCCTGCTTCATGGTTGTTGCCATGTTGAGCTGGTACACGAGTGTCTGGAGTCTCCTGTCAAGTATATTCTCCAGTGTAAGTGCAAGTATATCGTCCAAGGTTGCACCCTCACTCAGAAGGCTCAACCTGTCCAGTTTTTTCAGTAATAGCTGGAACTGTTTTTCAGCAACAGGATCGTTATACCTCACCTTTGCCTGCAGGGTTCTTGCCTGGGCCCTGTAAGAGGATAAAACAGCCTGTGCCTTCCATAGCTCTCTCTTATTCTTCAAACCATACTTTATTACAATCTGCCTTTCATAATCTATTCTCTCCTTCTCCCATGGGTGCCTTGGAGTTGAATATCTTTTTCTCTGAAATTTTTGATCTCCCATTACATCACCTTATTTTTTCTGTTCCTGTCTCTTTCTTATGACTCCCATAGACAGTCCGTGCCTTCCGTTGGAACGTGTCCTCTGGCCCCTTACCTTATGGCCCTGTTCATGTCTCAACCCACGATAGGATCTCATTTTCTTCATAAGGTTTATATCATCATTAATCTGTAAATTCAAATCATTTGAAAGTAAATTCAAGTCCTTTCCTGTTGCAATATCCTTGCGGTGGTTTAAAAGCCAGACAGGCATGCCATCATATTCTTTGTTCTCTACATATTTCCTTATTTCGAGAACCTCATCTTCGCTGAGTTCCCCGATCTGTCTGTTTTTGTCGAGGTTGAACTTTTTAATAAGTATGGTCGCCAGCCTGTCCCCTATTCCGTTAACATCTGCCAGTGCCAGATTGAGTTTCCTCTCTCCCTTTATATCTTTATTCGCTATTCGAACGATATACTGAAAATTTTCATCATTTTTCTTGTTATCAGCCATATTACCATCCTGTTAATTGTAAGTTATTCCCTATTATTTAACTATATATATCCTTTACCATTGGATTACGAACTATTTCCAGTCCCGCGCATTACTGGATTAGACTATTTTTGCCAGCTGTGCATGTGGTACCCCTTCTATTTTTATTACGTTTTCCCGATCTATATAATTAGCCTCGATTGCAGCATTTACCACCCGTTCTCCCACCAGGTTTGCTATGGTGCATATCCCCAGAGATGAGATAAGGGTTTCTTCAGAAACTTTCATTTCTCCATAGAAATCCTGCTTCACCTCCAGATGCAGTTTTCCCTCCCTGAGGTTCCTGTTGATAAGCTCACTGTCCGCTGCAGCCAGCAGTACCTCTCCGTTGATATTGAGTATTTTCATATTAATAGTGTTCAAATAAGATCCACCCTTTTATTCTGTGGCTCGTAGATAAAACCATCGCTTTTCAACCTTGCAAGGTCAGTTTCTGCCCTTTCCCTGCTTATTCCCTTCTGCTTCAGCATTTCCAGCACAGTTTCTATTTCCGGGGCTTTCTTCTGCTCCCCCATGCTTTCCTTTGCCTCCTTGATCACAGAAAGGACAACCTCAAGCTCTGTTCTCTGCTTTGTGCTGATCCCGGTGCTTAGTATATCTATGTCCACCTGTCCGTTCATTGCTGAAACTTCTTTCAGGTAATAATCAACAACTCCCTTCGCCAGCAGGGCATCCTCCACCGTTATTATCGGTGAAAGCCGCGCCCTTGCGGCTGCCTCTGCAAGCCTTATAGTTGATTCCAGCTGCCTGGCGGTAATTGGAACCGAGTCTATTCCACTGGCCCGGGTTTTTACATACTCCTCCTTTAATATGCTTATAGCATCGTCGCTCAACCTTGGAAATACACGATTTTTAGCATATGATACATATTTTCTTATCAGGTCTTTATCAAGTTCAGCTATGAAATTCTCCTCGTCCGGAACGGTAATATCTATATTGCTGTTCTCCATGCTTCTGTAAATTTCTCCCAGGCGGTTGGTCTTGAGCACGTGTTCAGCCAGCTTGTCATCTATCTCACGATTTGGTGTGTCTATGAGCTTAAATATAATATCAAATCTTGAAAGAAGTGGGGGCGGAAATTCGGTCTGCTCAGCTATAGTTTTCATTGGATCATACCTCCCGAATCTTGGGTTTGCCGCCGCAAGTATGGAACACCTTGATTTCAGCGTTGCCATGATTCCTGCCTTTGATATTGTTACAGACTGCTGTTCCATGGCTTCATGCATTGATGCTGTATCGTTTTTATCCATTTTATCCAGTTCGTCTATGGCCGCAAAGCCGTTATCAGCAAGTACCAGGGCACCCGCCTCAAGTGTCCACCTGCCCTCACCGAAATCATCCCTGACAGCTGCTGCGGTAAGCCCAGCTGCACTGGACCCCTTTCCGAATGCAAATACGCTCCTGGGCGATATATAGGTCATGTATCTTAGAAGCTGTGATTTTGCCGTTCCAGGATCACCTATCATGAGTATATGTATATCTCCTCTGATGTGCGTCCCATCCTTCATAACTTTCCTGACCCCTCCGAAGAGCTGAAGCACCAGTGATTTTTTGATTACATCAAGGCCGTATATTGATGGGGCTATGGATTTGGCAAGCCGGTCTATTATATTTGGCTCCTTTGCCAGTTCTCTGATCTTTTTCTCATCCTCATCATTGATCTTTATCTCCTCAAAATCCCTTGTTTCCTTTCTGAAATTGTTTACATTCAGGTAAATGTTGTATTCTGTCAGCATAGTATTGCCTATGTGTTTTTCATCAGCCTTCAGTATTCCGTAAACGGTCACCCTGTCACCGGGATATATCTTTCCCGTTATATCATCTTCAATTATCAGTGTAAGCCTCTGTGGCTGTGAAGTTCCGTCTATGCTGTCAGGATTTTCCTGTATTTCCAGTTTCTGGGTATCTACAAATTCTGATTCCTCCGGTATGAGCTTGAGTTTCCCTTTGTTCCATCCGCAGGCCTGGCATGCCGTGGGTTCAAATAATTTCTGTATATCCTCTGGCACTATGGTCAGTTCACCACATGCTGGGCATTTGAATGCCGCATTCTGAAGCCTGGGCAAAACTTCAGTATTTTTCCTTATTATTCCGTTTATCGATATATATGAATTTACATTGGTGCTCCTGACATTCCTTATTTCATATTTTATTCCGCTAATGTCCGGGACATTTACCAGCCGGATGTTAAGCCTGCGCACCTTGTTGTTTGTTATCCCCAGCGTTTCCTTTATATAAAATTCTCCAATTGTGAGGTAATAATACGGATCCTTCATCAGGGCTTCAACAAACTCAGAACTGTAGCCTGTAAGGTCGCTGTATGAAACATAAAGAGATTTTACATCGGGATAGTCACTTCTCAGTTTATTTATCTGGTCATTGTAATCGTACTGGTCGAAAAATCCTATCCACTGACGCTTAATGTCGTCTGCTTCTATGTCCTGGTTAATCATGAGTATTAATTATCAGTTAAGGGTATTTAACTCTTTATTCTTATGGAAATTCAAAAATAATTTATATTCACTTATGATTAACCCCTAATGCCGTCGTAGCTCAGCCTGGTAGAGCGCGTGCTTGGTAAGCACGAGGTCGCGGGACCGAATCCCGTCGGCGGCTCTTTTAAGATATTCTAATAACCCTTTCTTGACGCACTGAACTTTATATAATCTATTGTTGCATCTATGATTCTGCTTTTTACCATTGCAGGCTTTGTCCATTTGAAAAGAGAAGGCTCCAGATAACAGGAAAGTGCGCATTTATTGCATGACCTGTATGGTTCCCAGTCAAAGCTGTTCCACATCTTTTTGATGTCCATATTCCAGACATAATCTGTTCCAGAATACTCGTTTATTATATAGCACGGGGTTACCACCCTGCCCTCAGGGTCTATGTTAATAGTTAGCCATGGCCTGCATTCCCATTTTATGCCATAGAACCATGAATTTTTTATGGATTCAAAATACTGGACAGTATTCATAATAGGGCCGTCATTTTTTTTACTGTCAATCAGCATGTTGAGCACTGATAGAAGTTTATCCTTCTCGGGCGAAATCTTCTCTGCGGTAGAATAGTCGTATTCGATCTGGAAATTTATGGGAACACCAAGATCATTCCCGATATCAAGTATATCCTGTACTGTATCAATATTCTCCCTGGTTATGGTAGAGCTCATGGCCACTGGAACTGCGTGCTTTGATGCGTTTATTCCCCTTATTGCATGCTCGAAGGATCCACTCATGCCCCTCATTGTATCATGAACCTCCTTATTCCCATCAATTGAAACGAAGAGGAAATCAAGAGAATTTGAAATATCCTTTATTTTTTTCTCAAGCCTCCACCCGTTTGTCACCATGGATGTGTGAAATCTTTTATGGCTTTCCCTGAGTATATCCGGCGTATCATTTCGTAACAGGGGCTCACCGCCTTCGAATCCCAGGTATGATACTCCTGCTTCCTTTAATTTTTCCATCATTGCAATTTCCTGATCCATGGATAATAATTTGCTGTCAGGCCTCCTCCAGAAAGGGCACATTTTGCACCTTAAATTACACTCATATAGCAGTTTATGACCAGCTATAGTGGGTAATTTTTTATTTTTTACCCTTGACATATTCCTCTTTATTGACCTCAAAACCACAGCATTATAAACAGACACCACAACACCCTATAAATACCAGCCAATAATCTTATTTAACATTTTGTATTTCATGAGTTGTTATGACATATCTACATATTAATAGAAAGATTGAAATGGTGTGGATAATTCTCACAGATGGCAGAAGACATGTCATGCAGGAACAATGGAACCATACCAATAGTAGATCAGTCAAAATGTGAGGCTAAGGGACAGTGTGTGGCTGTATGCCCTTACCATGTTTTTGAATTGAGGCCGCGAACACCTGAAGAAATATCTGAATTGACATTTATGGGTAAAATCAAGGCAAGGGCCCCGGTTATGGTTTCTGTTTACTATGTTAACAAACACATTTGGAAGTTATCGGCTCTTTAGTTGTGTATAAGTTTAAACTATCCAT
This sequence comes from Thermoplasmata archaeon, assembly GCA_021806295.1. GTDB lineage: Archaea > Thermoplasmatota > Thermoplasmata > Thermoplasmatales > Thermoplasmataceae > Ferroplasma. The sequence goes on along the minus strand of JAJZXS010000031.1, from coordinate 19,436 downwards.
AACCAACTAGACAAACTCCTATTCACCTTATTAGATATTAATAAGGTATGAAATCTAGTCGAAGGGCGTCTATTCTGATTAACGGCCTCGATGGTCAGTTGCATAACAATCACCCCCAATTCTCACAGCTATATCGTCATATAGCTGAGGCTAAATAAGATTTTTTATGATTTCTGACTAGTACACAACCAAAATATTAAAAAGAATTAAAGTTTATTTTGATAATGTATAATTTTCCACATTTTTTTCAAGCGATTTGTTTTTGGTTTCAGGGGCGAAAAAAATAACCAAAATCAAACCTATAACTGAGAACCCTGCAAATATAGATAGGGAACTAAATATGGGAAATAATGGAAATAAAACAATACCCATAATTGCACCAATCCTTGAAACAGCGGTTGCAAGCCCTTGCATACTGGATCTTATTGATGTGTCAAATATTTCAGTTGGATAAAATAATGTAACTGCACCAACCCATTGTTCAAATAAAACAAATAAAAAGAAGAATGGAACTGTATACAATCCTGTTATTCTTATAATAGAACCCAGAATTAAAAGTATAGACATTATAAAAAATCCCGCTATTATCAGGAATCTTCTTCCTATTCTATCAGCTAATGGCAAGGCTATTAAATAGCCGGAAATGCCCCCCATCGATATCAACATGCTTATTTCGGCTATTGACCTAAATTGATCCTTAAAGCCTAAAGTACTGAAAATAACAGGGTAATAGAAACCAATGCCATATGCAGCAACATCAAATATAAACCATGCAAGTAGAACAAATATCAACATTGTATAAAATTTAGGTGATTTTTTACTGTATTTATTTTTACCTTTTTCAATTTTTTCCTTTGATACGATCCACCTTGGTGATTCGGGTATTTCGAATCTTAATAATATTACAGGTATTGCTATTAATCCACCTATAATAAATGTGTATCTCCAGAAATATGGATAAATCACAAAAACGTAATTTACAGCAGAAGAAACAAAGACACCAAGCCAGTACATGCCAACCATCGATATTAATAATTTTCCCCTGTATTTCTTTGGGGAGAACTCGGACATCATTGTTGAGCTTATAGGATAATCGCCACCTATACCAATACCCATCAATAATCTGGATAAAAATAATTCAACAAAATTGCTTGATAGACCTGAAGTTACAGCAAACACAACAAAAAATATCAGGTCAAGGCCAAAAATTTTTTTTCTTCCTATCCTATCAGATAGCATTCCAAGTATTGGAGCACCTATAAGCATCCCAGCAAAGGATGATACATCAACAAGCACATATTCTAGTTTGGTAAAATCCAGTTGCGATGGGATCACAAGTATTGCCATTGTTATTATAGACAAATCATACCCGTCGAGGAATAATCCCATAGATGCTAATGTAAACAATTTCTTTTGATACCATGCCTTTCCATTATCTAATTGTTCAAAATCATTCATTTAAACACCCTTATTATATCAGGGAATCCATATAAGGATTCACAATACATAAAATTACTTAACTATAGTGTGTTATAATAAATATATATTTAAATTTTTTTTAAGACGAAAGTCAGAAATCATGAAAAACCTTATTTATAGTTATTTACTAACATTATTGTACTTATAAGTATTACATTTTCATGGCAAAAAAAGAGATGTATCCCATCGAGAGAAAGATGGATGAGGATGACCTGAACAGGCTGATAAAAAGCCTAGAAAGAAGCACAAAGATGCTGAAAAGGCTCCTTTTCGTGAAATATAGATATGATGGTGATTCTGTGGAAGAAGCTGCGAAGAGAATCGACATAACAAAGATGATCGGCTATATATGGCAGGGAAGATGGAATCAGAATGGATACAGGGGTCTTATACCGAGATATGCAGGAAAGGGGCCATCAAAGATGTCAGAAGAACAGAGGAGCCTTTTGAAAGAGAAGCTTAAGGACGGGCAGTACACAACAGCACAGGTCAGTGATATTATAATAGAAGAATTCGGAATAGAATATACAATGAAGCAGGTATGGGTAATACTGAAGAAGATGGGCATGAGGCATGCGAAGCCATGCCCTCATGATAAACGCGGGCCGAAAGATGCAGAAGATGCTTTAAAAAAAACTTAGGGAATATATCCATGGAAGGAGGCATAATCGGCTTCTTTGATGAGTCTGCACCACAGACAACAGCAAATACTGTTAGGGTATGGTCCTTCACGAAACCGGAGATCATTAAGGATACCTCAAAATACCGGGCAAACACCTTCGGCTTCTATTCCCTAAATGGAAACAGCGTTGTAAGATTCCAGGATCATTCTAAGAAGGAGAACATTATCCTATTTTTGAAGAGCATAAGAGAATCCAATCCTGAAAAGTCGATTATAATTATACTGGACAATTTCAGGTCCCATCATTCAAAAGCCGTGAAGGAGAGTGCAGAATCATTGAATATAAAGCTAATATTCCTTCCACCCTATTCACCAGACCTTAATCCCATAGAATTCATATGGAAAAGTGTAAAGAGGGCTGTATCGATTGCTACAATAAATTCTGAATATGATCTGAAAAGAAGGATTAAGGAATGCTTTGAGAAACTGTCATCCAGCCTGACCTTTGCAAAAAGCTGGATACTCAGGTTCATGAATAAAAGTATAAAAATGTAGGTAATAAACTATAATTTGGAATCATAGCCCCTGTCACCTTATAATTTTCTTACCCTGTTCTTTACCCTCCTTATCAGTTTTGTTCCCCCCGGCATCATTTGTATGCTCATCTGTAATGGAATAACCTATAATTTGAAAATTATTAATGTTTATAACGGGGATGATGTCACATTTCCTCATACTGGGTTATGGCAATAGATCCAAGGTCCGCGCCGTTCTCCAGTGCCTTCACTATCTTTACAGGGCGTTTCATGGATTTCATTTCCTCCTTTACTGCAAGTCTTAAGGGTTTGAATAAATTATCGCCCTCCCTTGATATGCCTCCACCGATTATAATTGCATCAGGATCCAGCGCATTAATTATGTTCACAAGCCCCACTGCCAGGTAATATATAGTTTCCTCAACGATGAGCTGAGCGAACATATCACCTGATTCCTTGGCAGCGAATATCTCCTTGGCATCTATGTCTCCAGGATTCATATCAGAAAATATTGTAGAATTTTTTATGGCGCTGATATTCTCCACAACCCTTCTTGTTATCCCCCTGCCACTGGCAAGTGCCTCAAGGCATCCACGCCTGCCGCATCCACATAAAGGACCGTTGGGCAGTATAACCATATGCCCGAATTCTCCTGCCATTCCGTGTGACCCCTTATAAAGCCTGTTGTTTATGAAAATTCCCCCGCCGATGCCGGTGCTCAGCGTTATATATACAAAATTTGAATAGTTTTTTCCAGACCCATAAAGCTTTTCAGCAATTGTGGATGCTATTGCATCATTCTGGAGATAAACCGGAACCTTGAAATGATTCTTGAGTTCTTCAGTAATGTTATAATTCTTTAATCCGATTATATTGGGAGACGATATTATTATGCCCTTTTCAGAATCCACAGGCCCGGCGAATATTATGCCAATTTTTGAAATTTTATCAATATTTTTCTTCTCAATCAGGTCTTCGCCCATGGCAATCAACTGTTCTGTTATTCCTGTTTTACCATATTCCCTGGCTGTTCTCCGTACAATTTTTCCTATGATTTCTCCACTTTCATTTCCAATGACAGCTGAAATTTTGGTTCCCCCCACATCATATCCAAGTATGTACATTATCTCTGTATTTACAGAAAAGATATAAAGATAGTCCAGAATCAAATCTTTTTTACTATCAGGGTAAGTCCCCTGCGTTCAATTATTATTACCCGGTCATTTCTGTTGACCGGAACACCGATGTTCAGTGCCCTCCACTGTACACCCTCTATTGCAACAAAGCCCTTGCCATCTGTTCCCATGTCTGTCTTAACCTCTGCGCTGTGCCCTATAAGCGACTCAATTCCGGTATAATGTTCCCTTATCTGCGATTTCAATATCCTGCTTATATAAACTACCATTAGTATTCCCAGCAGGATGATGGCAATCGATGTTAGGTAAAATCCCTCACCATAGGGGTCCGGGGAGTATCCAGGGTTGTTTGTCCCGTATGAAGACCCGAGAAAATAAACGCCCGCAATACCTGAGATCAAACCCAGTAATAGGGCCACACCGTGATTGGTTTCAAATTCTACGAATATAAGTATTCCTGCCAGAAGGAGCAGAATAAGCCCGATAATGGATGCGTCTATGAGGGCCGCCCCGACAATTCCAAGGATTATCAGGGCAACTCCCAGCACTGAAAGTACTACCGTACCATGATAAAGATCAAAAAATACCGCTATTATTCCTGTAAGTATCAGAAGACCTGCAGTGAACGGGCTTCCCAGAAATCCAAGGAAGTTTTCATATACGCTCTCCTCCCTGTAGTGTATACTGTATGAACTGAGGCCCATTTCTGCAATAAACCCGCTGAGGCTCTGGGACTTTCCGTTTGCCACATTATCTGCAAGGGCAGCAGAGGAATCATATACAGTATTGTCTGTAACCATTTCCATGGCATATGTACCATTTCTACCATGAGATGACGCTAATGCAGACATTGTATTTCCCATGCGCAGGGTATCAGAATTTTCCTCTCCCTGTGATCCACCTATGATGTAGGGTCTGGCCCGGCCGATTGATGATCCTTTGGCCATGTAAATTCCATCTGTATCCATGGCTACATATGAACCTGCATTTACAGCAGAGGCATCCGGTCCGATGTAGGCATAAACCTTTATTCCAGAATTTTCAGTGGAATTTATGCATTTATCAATTTCAAGTGCACTATTCAGCATTCCAGATCCTGCATTTATGTTGATTATAACCGCTCTAACAGAGGAATTGCTTAAACCGGCCAGGTCTGCTTTAACCATGCTGTATGTTCCAGGGTCTACAGACCCGGTTAAATTTATGACCAGAACCTCCCTGCTGGAGGCTTCATTATGTATAACAGCCGGGTCATGCTGCAACAGTGGTGCAGCAACCATTATAAGTGTTATCCCGATTAATAATAGCAAAAGAAGAACCCTGGCATTTTTCATCAATCATAAAACCTAAATGGATAGTTATAGTTTGCTAAAAAAAACTTAAAGAATTTAATAATAGATAAATATACCATAAGGATGAGAACTTATATTGCCGATACAGAAACACTGGATGATGGGAAGGAGGTTACGCTACAGGGCTGGATTCAGGAGCTAAGGAAGATAAAAAACCTGATGTTTATTATTGTCCGGGACAGTACCGGCCAGATTCAGGTAACCGTGAAAAAAGGCAGCATTACAAATTATGATGAGCTATATGAAATAACAAGGGAGTCAGTTATTTCTGTCCATGGTATACTGAACAAAAAGAGTGTGAGCAGGTCAGGAACTGAAATTCTGGCTACAGGTGTAGAAATACTTTCTATTGCGGACACACCTCTCCCTCTGGGAGTTATCGACAGGGTATCAGCAGATTTCGATACTAGGCTGAATAACCGTTTCCTGGATTTAAGGAAGCCTGAACATCTTGTTATATTCAAATTTGAAAGCCAGCTTTTATTCGGCATAAGGGAGTATATGAACAGGGAAAATTTCATAGAGGTGCATACTCCAAAAATAGTAGGGGCGGCCACTGAAGGGGGTGCAGACCTGTTCCGTGTAGAGTATTTCGAAAAGCAGGCATATCTGAACCAGTCACCGCAGCTCTACAAGGAAATACTTATAGGGTCAGGATTTGATAAGGTGTTTGAGGTCGGTCCTGCATTCAGGGCGGAAAAAGAGAATACAGTCAGGCACCTCAACGAATTTACCTCTATAGATATGGAAGCGGCATTTATTGATGACAGAAAGGCAATGGAATACCTGGAGCGGGCCATATCGTATGCTGTTAACAGAACCATTGATGTCATGGGTGCTGAACTTGAAAGATCTGGATACCACGTGAGCAGGCTTGATCCGCCATTCCCGAGAATAACATATGAAGAGGCATTGGGATACCTCAATGATCATGGTCTGAAACTCTCCTTTGGTGATGATTTTTCCCCTGAGGCAAACAAAATACTGGCACAAAAATTCAATGGTTTTTATTTTATTACAGGATGGCCTTCTGCCATGAGGCCATTTTATACGCACCCTGATACCAATCCGGAAATAACGAAATCATTTGACCTGCAGCTGAACGATATAGAGGTAACTTCAGGTGCACAGAGGGTGCATAATTACAGGATGCTGGAAGAAAACTTTATGAAAAAAGGGCTCAATAAAAACGACTTTGAATTTTACGAAAAGGCATTTAAATATGGAATGCCACCGCATGCCGGATGGGGGCTTGGCCTCGAACGGCTTGTGATGAACCTCCTCGGTTTAAACAATGTCAGAGAATCGACATTATTTCCTAGAGACAGGACCAGACTTTCTCCCTGAATTATTTTTATCTTCTCTCCATATATCTTTTTCTAATTCTTCATAGCTGGCTTCTTCATCTAATTCATCCTTTCCTTTCTTTCTGTATAGTGACATTAGAAAGACCAAATTATGCATTATAAAAACAGTATATAAAGTTTTTGAATTAATATTTCGACAATTTCATCAATAATATGTACGAAATCGAAACATTATACTGAGATATTCTATAAATAATCGAAAAATTGAGGTACATCCACATTCCCGGGCATATACTGAGTATATTGAAATTATTTGTACCGCATAAATATTATTGCCAGGTTAATAAAAACCATAATATTTCCCTTTAGCGTGCATTATTGGCGTAATAACCATTAAAAATAAAATAAACCATTAATAACTCCGTAAGAAGTTAAAATGATATATAGAGATAGATCTGTTATTTCTGGAGAGCACCTCTCTGCCTGTTAAGTATCACTATTGTAGGGGTTATCCTGTATTTTGATTTTGATATTCTTTCTATTGATATTATTGCTGATTTTTTCTCTGTGTTTGCAAAGAATTTGTTGATTTCTCTTGACAGGCTCCTGTTGATGATTAACTCGACATATATAGGGTTGCCAAGGCTGTAATATGTTGCGATTACCGAACCCTCCACCACGTTCTCTATGTCCGACCTCTCTATTTCGAAATCATATTTTTCTCCAACTTCTATTTTCAAGTCTCTTACCTTATATGATATAAAAAAGAGAACTATATAACCTTTTCTAATGTCTTTTCATGTCAAATTAAATATATATTTAATATGAAAAAATTATTTATTTCAAAAATTATAATAAAAATAAATAAATGTAAAATTTATAAGGAAATAAAATATTTCAAGCCAGAAGTTTTATGAATAATATAATTATTTAAATTTTAATATTTTTATCAATAGAAGTGGCATGCATGTTAGTTCTTATCAAGATATACAAAATAATTTCCAACATCATATGGTTTGAGGTCTATTATCTCCCTTACTTTGAAATCCTTGATTTCTCTTACTGCAGAATTGATAATGCTTCTATCGGTTCTGTTAGACGCTATTGCCCTGGCCTTTATAATTAACATCGCTTTTTTGGTAGTTGAAAATATTTTTGCATTTTCATTGAAAATATGTACCTGGTTCCTCTGTGCAATATCCTGGTATATGATATCAGGATTCCCCACAAAAAACTGATATTTCTCGGGCATATTTGCATCCTCCAGTATAGGAAAGATATTATTCCTTCTTCTTGCAAGATCGTACAGCTTGACAAACGAATCATATGAGAATTCAACTGCAAATACACTGCCCCTGTATGAAATATCTGCAACGTGGCTTACCGTGGTGCCTGTTGATGCCCCGAGATAGAGCACTGACGAATTCTCTTCTATAGGCATGCTTGAAAATCCCTTAAGTATGGCAGCGGCTAACTTGCTTCTTCTGGGATTCCATTCTCTGAAATACACATTTCCCGATCTTCTGATCTTCTCTCCATATACTGATTGGTTATATGCGGTTGCCGTATAAATCCTGTTTTTATCCATTAGAATTCTATTATTCTGTATTTTCAGTGGATGGTTATGCTTCTTCATAGCTCTTTATAGTCAATAAAAATATATAACTTCCCAAAAAGATCATAGAGTAGCTCCAAATATTTTTTATACTTCAATTTGCATACAATTACCATGAAGAAAAGAGAAAAGAAATTAGTGGCAGTTTTGGTCATTATTATAGTCATATTGATTGCCTACGGTATAATCCCGCTTGCAATTGCAGCCAGCCCGGGATCAATGCATAGCGGCAACACATATTATGTGTATGGAACTGTGGACCACAGGTTTGAATACGATAATACAAGTGTTGTACAGATCAGCGATTCCGGCCAGTACTTCTATATAACCTTTAATGGGTCAGCACCGGCAGTTGGAACCCACATACTTGCACATGGTAAATACAATAACGGGTTTTTAGGGAAGACTATCAGTGCAACCAGTGTTTATCCCTGGTATTATTCACTGTAATTTCCCCGGGAAAGACCTAAGATTATTTTTAAATTATTCAAATATAAATTTATCATACAATTTCTCACATTGATTCAAATATTTCTAACTCTTAAACTGTAAGCCTCCAGCGTTCGCCATGGGAGGATGCCATTTGGATAAAATCTATATTTCAGATAGGCATATATTATTATGAACTGTGAAATGTGCGGAGAACCAAGCGATAAATTAATCAAGGTACGCATTTCAGGTGCCATACTTAATGTATGCCCAAAATGTGCAAAATTTGGAGATCCAGTTGAGGAGAAGAAACTCAATAAAATAAGTGAAAGCATAACAATAAAATTTCCTGAGAAGAAAGTCAATGTGGTAACATATAAGAAACCATTTAAAAAGCCAGCACCTGCGAAGAAGCCTGCAAGAAAAGAAAATGTTGAGGATTTTGATGTTGTTGAGGATTATGCAGAATTAATAAAAAATAGGCGGGAGGCAATGAATATGACCCAGGATGACCTGGCCAAGAAAATATTTGAGCGTAAAAACGTTCTTTCTAATATAGAACGTGGGGAGCTGCTTCCGGATATAGGCACGGCGAGAAAATTGGAAAAGGTGCTCAATATAAAACTCCTGGAAAAAAATTGACCTTAAAAGCAGGATACTGGCCAAAACCGTGGAAAAGAAGTTACATTTAATATATATGTAAATAATTAACTTTGATGTATTACGGTTTAATCATATCTCCGGCATTACATAAGGTTCTGTTTTTAATCTTGCTTTCTGTGCATGTGCTTTCTGCAATTACCTTTGTAGGCGGGTCAATATTTATATGGCTGATTTTATGGCCAGAATCCTATAAGATGAATGATGATAAGCTCCGAACCAGGCTACTGGGGTTTGTTGGCCACCGTTTTGCATTCTGGACAAACTTAACGCTGGGGCTGTTGATTCTTACAGGGCTTCTGATGACCTATAAATATATTTTAAATCCGTCCATGTACCTCAGCAGTACCGGTGGCAAAATTTTGCTGGTGGCTGAAATAATCATAGTTATTATGATTATTATCATGTATGGAAACAACTTATATCATGGAAAGCTCATAGTGAGGCTTAATGAACAGGGCAAATTTGATGAGGTCAAAAAAATCAGGAAAGTTACACACATATATTCAATGATTACAATGGTCCTTCTAATTGTTATAGTAATTATGATGGTGGCTTTGAGCATCTATTCTTAAAAATATACCGTTCATCTTTATCCAGTTAAAACAATAAAAATACAGATAGGCATATTTTAAATAAAAATATAAGGAATAAACTCTGTGGATAGTATAAATTTATCTAGCAGAGGCAGCTACTCTTTCAATTTCCTCTTTCTTGCTTATTGCAAATGAATTTGCATCATTTCTTGCTGCAAGCATAATTTCGCTTGCAAGGCATTCTTCTATGTGTGTTTTGTGCTTGAAAGATGCCTTTGTTGCTCCACGGGCTATATTCCTGAGGGCTTCGTCAAGTCTTCTGGAAGGTGAGACATCAACTGATTTCGGAACGGCAATTCCACCATACTTCAATCTGGTAACCTCCTCTCTGGGGGCAGAGTTTTCTATGGCAGCCACAAGAATCTGAACAGGATTCTGTTTTGTTTTTGTTGCTATTATATCAAAAGCCTCGCTTAGAACCCTGTATGCAGAGTACTTCTTTCCTGTCCATTTCTCTGTTCTCATAAGATTGTTGAGCAACCTTTCAATGGTATTAATATTCCTTTTTCCAGAAAGGTAGTTTGAAAATCTGCCGCCTGTATCAAGGTTAAGGTAAGATGTGAGATTTATATATGTTGCAAGTCCCTGATCCTTTATCTGTATTCCTGAAATGTCATATTTATTCATTATTAACTGATCCATATTATCACCTTACTGTTTTCTCCTTTCTTCCACGTACAAGCTCATTCAGGGAAATGCCATTTACCTTAATTACCTTGTATCTGACTCCAGGGATATCTCCCTTACTTCTTCCCATCCTTCCGCCTATGCCTTCAACCATTACCTCGTCATGTTCATCTATATAGTTTATAGCACCATCGCCCGGTGCAAAGGCAGATAACTGCCTGCCGTTCTTTATTAACTGTATTTTGACGCATTTCCTGATTCCGGAGTTAGGCTGCTTTGCCTCTATACCGACTTTTTCTATAACTATGCCCTTAGCCTGTGGTGATCCCTCGAGAGGATCGCTCTTTCTTCTTAAATCGAGCATTCTCCTCTTGTAATCTCTATCCGACCACGCATAATGTTTTCTTGCTTTCATTAATTTTTTTCCTGCATTCATACCATTGGGCACTATATCACCTTGAATTTGAAATTATTTTGATAACGTCATTATTTAATAATTTATAATCTTTTCCTATTACTCTCTGGGTTCGGCCATTCACCGCACGGATAAAGTTTTTTCCGATGTCTGTGTGTATTCTGTAAGCCAGATCCAGGGCAGTATCGCCCTCCTTCATAAGATACGCATCAGGTAAAACGTTTCCATTCTTGTCCGTCCACCTGGTTTCATCAAGAACCGGGTATACCACAATATAGCCAAGGGATTTTATAATTTCAGTCAGGACATCGTAAAAACGTTTTACTGTATTCCCATTTATCCGATCCATGATGCCATTAATCACTGTTTTCTGTGCCTCTCCGGATTTGTCTGTAAATGAAAATCCATTGCCCTCAGGCCTAATATATCCATTTTTGAATGCCTTTTCCAGAACAAGTTCATACTGTGCAGAAATAAAGTATATTCTACCTCTGCCAGTTCCAATAGACTCAAGTTCTCCGTCCGTTACCATGTCAGCCTTATTTCCTATATTAAATACAGGTTTGGCGTATTTCAGTATCGCCTCAGAGAATCTCTGTATGTCCTCATCTGTCCAGTGAATAAGCTTCTCAGGGAATTTCTCTCTGGTCATGATCAGGATCATTTCCTTTTCATTTATCCCGAAAGTTGCAGCCTTCTGGAGCATTTTCACCTCCAGGCGATCCGGGCTGTTATCTTCCTTTCTTGCGAATTTCTGCCAGTCCTTTGATACTTTCCCGTTCATCCATTTTATTATCTCACTATATACAAAATCGATGTCCTGACCCGGGTCGTGTCTCTGCTCTGCAGGGTTGCCCTCAACATCTGTCATGCCGGATGCATCAAACAGGTTGATAATGATATCAGCGTCCCTGATATTGTCAAGGAATTCATTGCCCATGCCCTTTCCTTCACTTGCTCCTTCAATTAATCCCGGCACATCAATTATCTCCACAGGAATATATCTGATTCCATCTATGCATTTCCCCTCTCTGGGATTGCATCTGGAATGTATCTCATTTTCCGGGCATTTATCCTTTATAAAAGAAATTCCAACATTCGGTTTGATTGTGGTAAATGGATAATTTGCTATATCAACATAAATTGAGGTAATTGCAGAAAATAATGTTGATTTCCCCGCATTTGGCTTTCCGATTAAACCTATCTTCAGCATCAGGATTCAACTTCCCGCATATCGTATCCCTTCGGGCAGGTTAATTTGCCTTTTATTTTCTTGACCACAATTTTTTTGTTTCCCTTCATGTTTAGGAGGTTACATTTTTCAATGTTAGGACATGTAAGGTAATCGCACTTCATGCTCCGCAACTCTATGGAGGACCCTTCCATAAGCCTTTTTCCGTTCTGTATATTGTAAGTATCAGGTACTTCCTCAACATCAATAGTTGATACCTTGTTTTTATTGTATACAAAACATGGATTGATCTGCTCCTTTACATTTATTATGCGGTATGACTTTCCAGGTTCCAGGTTAAAGCATACATTTTTTATCCTGCACTCATCACATTTTCCAGATAATGGTCCTCTGAATGTAAACACTAAATCTTTTCTGGCTAAATCAACGCCTATTAAACTTATTTTGTTCAATTTGATCACGTTCCTTAAAATTAAATTGTTTATTAAAGTTATCATTTAACAGGAGCATCATACCATCTGAAATATATCTACTACAAATCATTATGTCAAATTTTCGTAGCCAGAGTTTTTCTGAATATTCAGTAAGCTTATATCACTCCTGTTGTTTTCAGGGCATTCTTTGAAACGCCCTCACTTAAATCTGTTTCCCCCAGTATTGTGTACCTCTGTGGGCGCAATCTGTGGGCTATGGAAAGTGCCTTTATGGCAGTATCATCTGATATCCCATAGTCAGCAGCCCTGGTTGAAACGCCTATCTTTTTATATGTATCATAAAGCATTTTCCAGTCCCCACCGTGAAGGTACATTGATGCCAGGGATCCCATGGCTACCTGCTCCCCATGCATTGCCGTTCCACTTCCCAGAATCTCCAGGGCGTGGGCAAACAGGTGTTCACTTCCACTTGCCGGCCTTGATGAACCTGCTATCGCCATGGCCGTACCGGAGGCAAGTATCTGCTTGGTTATCAGCCATATGCTTGATTCCAGCCCAGGCTGTATCATATTTGCATTTTCTATCAGGTCCCTGGATGAATACTCTGATATCACTGCAGCAGTGGTGCTGAAAGATTCCCCCTTGATCCTGTTTGCCATTTTCCAGTCCATTACAGCTGTTATATTGGCAATAACATCAGATGCACCGGATGCAGCAAATCTGTAAGGTGCCCTGACCATAATTTTAGTATCTGCCACTATGGAAGAAGGCATGGCTGCCTCAATTGACAAGAACGACTTTCCATCATAAATGGAAGCTCTGGGCGATGCAATACCATCATGACTGGGGGCAGTCGGCACACTGATAAAGGGCACGTCCAGATCATATGCAAGTTTTTTACCCATATCTATTTTGGAACCTCCACCTACGCTGATTACAATGCCTACCTTGATGCCTGCAATTTCCTCTCTTGCCTTTTTTATGGCATCCATGGTTGCATTTCCAGCCATAAGGAGGTAGTATTCAAGCCCCTGCAGTTTATCTATAACAGCCTCACCTGCTATTTTATAAGTTTTCTCCCCTGATACTATTAAAACAGTTCCTGATTTTAAATTTTTTTCCACAACATGGCGTATATTCTGTATTGCGTCATGGCCAATGTAAACATCATTGGGGAAATGCATGGCCCTGATTTTATTGAATTCCATTGCCTTATGATATTCATTTAGAATATAAATTTACGTATTAAAAAATATATGTATGCCATTATAATTATTTTTAAGCCCTAAATTTAGCAACAGGAAAGGTTTATATATGTCAGACAATTAATATTATTATGAACAGGTACAGCATATTTTTCCTCTCCGGACTGGCTATTGTTGTTATTACATACCTGTTTATTTTCATGCTTCCAGGAAACCGGCTTTCCCAGTATTTTCAATCAGATTATTACTCAGGTGCGATACCCAGAATATTCCCTGTATTTTTAATATTCGGTGACGTGTTTGTTGTAACCGGCCTCCTTTTCCCGGATAGGGGCATGAGAAGAAACAGAACTATGCTTATGGTGTCAGCTGCTATTTTTATTATCGCCGGTTCCGCCATGGCATTATTATTACACGTTTCTCCAGTAAATACAGCAGAGTACAATGGAATCAGATCTGGATACCTCATAGTAGAGGGGCTCTCAATTTTATTTTTCACGCTGGTACTTTCATATTATAAAACAGCTGATACAAAAAATACTGATATTGATACATACGGCATCCATGACAGATAAAACAATAAAAATAAGAGGGGATACTATATATACAAAAATGGATATAGAAAAAGAATTGCGATCATTTGAAAGGTTCATGATCACCGAAAGAAAAAGCTTTTACACAATAAAAGAGTATAAGTTTCTCATTTCGGGATTTCTTTCATACTGCAATAAGGACATTTTTTCCATCAATTTTGAGGATATCGAAAATTACAAGAATTTTATAGTTACAGAAAAAAACTACTCCAAGGCATCGCAGTACCTTGCCATGAAGGCATTGAAACTTTATTACAAATTCAAAAATACTGAAATTCCGCCAAATCTTGTGCCTCCAAGGAGATCACAGAAAATGCCAGTTTATCTGAATCAGAGGGATGCAGGGATACTCCTTAACGGTTCAAGCTCCACAAGGGACAGGGCTATCATATCTGTTTTTCTGTATACCGGCCTCAGGGTCAGCGAACTTGTCAATCTCGAGATAGGAGACGCAGATTTTGAGGAAAATATAATATATGTTCACGCTGGAAAGGGGGACAAGGATAGAATTGTGGTCATGCCCGATATTTGCAAGGAACAAATAAAGGATTATATAAAGGAACGGATAAAAATAAGGTCAAACAACAACTATCTGTTCCTGTCAAACAAGAAAACTAAATTCAATACAAGCACCGTTGAGAGAATGGTCAAACGTGTTGCAGAAAAGTCCGGCATAACCAAAAAGGTTACTCCGCATGTACTCAGGCACACCTTTGCAACCTCCATATTGAGAAACGGCGGGGACATAAGATTTATACAGCAGATTCTAGGGCATTCAAGCCTGGCCACAACACAGATTTACACGCATATCGATGACAGCACCCTCAAGGAAATGTACTCGCAGCATATGCCGAAGTATTAATTTTCCCTTTTTATTAAATATTCAAGAAGAAAATCAAGCATATCAATAATTTCTCTGCTGCCATGGATCTTTTTCAGTGACGTACGTGCAATACTATTATAATCATCAATTTTCTTTTTTGTGTAGTCCAGTGAACCTGAATCTATTACCACCTTACGGAGCTTCTGGAAATCTGAGTCGCTGATATTGCCATCATTTAGGCACCTGTCAATAAATTTGCGCGTTTCACTATCTGAATTCTCATATGCCCTGATCATTAAGAGTGTTTTTTTGCCCTCGTTTACATCACTTTTTATGGATTTTCCAGTCTTTTCTTCCTCGCCGAAAAGTCCCAGAAGATCGTCATAAAGCTGGAATGCTATCCCTGCACTTTTCCCGAATTCCCTTATTTCATTCAGATACTGTTTATTTCCTGAAAGAAGCGCACCCATAAGCATTGGGCCCTGTATGGTATACCTGGCAGTTTTGAGAAAATGGAGCTTTAAAAGCCTGTCCTCACTGTATACATCCTCCAGCGCTGAATATATATCAAGAATCTGGCCCTTACCAGTATCCTCTATAATTTTTGAAAATTCGAAATCTGCATCAAGCAGGTTATTTACCGGAAATCCAGAACGTAGAAGGGCCTCATGTGAAAATGTATCAATTAAATCCCCTGCGCTTATTGCTATATTTTCCGCTATCCTCTCCATGCCATCACGTTTCAATGAATTCTCAACAGCCCTGTGAAAACTTGGTTTCCCCCTGCGCATATCGCTCTGATCCATTATATCATCATGGATTAAAAGAAAAGATTGTGCCATTTCTATAGAAATTGATGCATTAATTATCCTATCATCTATTTCAGAAAACAGGCTGTAACCCATTATCAGGAGTATGGGCCGTACCCGCTTTCCTCCATTCATTGTAAATTCCCTCAATTTTAATATGATATCCCTAATTATTTCATTATCACATTCATTCAGTTTGAATTTGAAGTAATCCTCAAGCTTTTGATTAATTTTTTCCCTGAGGTCGCCCAGCTGCTTTTTATAATTGTCTATATCTGTCAATTTAGATGGTAATGGGTTGAATTATTATTAACTTTTTTCATGTTTATTTCCACTTAATGTTAATATATTCCTTTTATATACGATACAATATGGCGGGAAATTATGTATATAAGAAGGATGATGAAGCAGACGATTATAATGAGAGGGGAATATCATATTTCAATGTAACCCAGTACTCAGATGCAATCAGGGAGTTTACCAAGGCAATTAATTTAATAAAAACAGATCCGGATTATTATATTAACAGGGCACTGGCATATTATTCCATGAGAATGTACAATGACGCAATTAAAGACTGCCAGAAGGCTATAGAGCTCAGCAGTGATCGCGGGGATTACCACAATACACTGGGGTCAATATACGATGATATGAACAAGCTGGAAGATGCAATGCATGAGTTTGATGCCGCAATAAAAATAGAGGATGATGTGCCAGATTATTATTACAATAGGGGAAATGTTTACTGGAAAATGGGAGAACACGACCTGGCACTGGAGGATTATAATAAGGCAGTTTACCTGAATTCCTCTGATCCGGTATTTCTTTATAAGAGGTCACAGATATTTACCCAGCTGAAAAGGTATGAGGATGCACTTGGTGACATCGAGGATTGCCTGAAATTGGCCAGAAATCCACAGTATTACATTGACCAGGCACATATATACCTCTTAATGGGCAGAAAGGATAAGGCACTTGAAGTAGTAACCAGCGCCCTGAAATCCACTCCAGAGGACATCTCATTGAAGTCACTCAAGTCTGAAATTGAGAACCAAAAATAATATTTTTTAACCATCAAGCGGGGCACCTATCCTTAGAGAGATGATGTCACTACGCAAAAATTGGTAACGGTTTAATATCAATATTTTATATTATGCCATGAAAGTTATAGAGTTTTCAAAGCCAGGGATAGAGAATGTCCATGTGGCGGACAGAAACCTTGAGGGGAGCGGCATAAAGGTCAGGGTTGTCAAGGCAGGGCTCAACCCACTTGACTACAATCTTATTGACGGAAAGGTTGTATATAATGTGAATCCAATGCCACACATACCAGGTTCGGAAGTTATGGGTATTGCCATGGAGGATGGGAAATCCATAAAGAAGGGTGACAGGGTTATAGTATACAACAGAATTTTTGATGACAGCTGTGATATGTGTTATTCCGGCAATGAGCATCTTTGCTATAACGGTGGCATATGGGGAGTGATTTCCAATGGCGGTTATTCAGAATTCATAAGAATCGGAGAACAGAACCTGTTCAGGGTTCCCGACACTATGGATGATAATACTGCGGTAAGTGTGGGAATAGGTGCATTAACATCCTACAGAGCATTGAAACTTGCATCTCCACTTGTCAATGAAAAAATACTGGTATACGGTGCTGGCAATACAGGAATATTCACAGTCCAGATAGCAAAACAAATGGGTCTCCATGTTTATGTATACTCCAGAAACAGGAGCCTTGAATCTTCTGGTATAACTGTATTTGATTCAGTTCCAGAAGATTTCCGTGCAGATATAATAATAAATCCTCTCGGAGGGAAACTCTTCAGCGAGTCCATGAATCATCTGAAGAGAGGGGGCAGGATAGTTACATACGGGGTTCTCACAGGAAAAATTGCAGATACAGACATAGCTAATATATACACAAATGAATTGAAGATTATTGGGTCCACCGGCGGCACCCGGAAGGATTTATCAGAACTGCTATCCCTTATGGATGCCAGGCATTTTGATCTTCCGGTCTATAAAGAATTCAGTCTATGGGATATAAAGGAGGCACTTCATGCATTCAGGGACCGGATCAATGGTAGAATAGTCCTTAACCTATAAGGACTTCAATTTTTTAATGCTGTCTTCAATATTATTACGGAAAATATATGAGGCGGATACCAGTATTTCAGCACCAGCTTCACGTGCCAGTTTTCCGGTATCTGCGTTGATGCCCCCATCTATCTCTATTCTTGCACCGTAATTATTTTCATCTATAAACTTTCTTAACTCTCTTACCTTTTCAAGCGACTTTTCAATAAATTTTTGCCCCGAAAATCCTGGATATACAGACATAATAAGGACAATTTCAGATGTTGGCACAAATTTATAAATTTTCTTTATGTCCGTATCAGGATTGATTACTATGCCATGGCGTATATTTTCATCCTCCAGTTTCTTGAGGAAATCGCCCACCTCAATGGGTGTTTCATAATGAATAAGCAGGACATCACATCCCGCGTCAACAAATGATTTATAATACCTGTCAGGCCTTTCAATCATTAAATGGCAGTCAAGGCGCAGATCAGTTGCCCTTCTCACTGCAGAAACCATATCAGGGCCCATTGTTATGTTGTTAACAAAATGCCCATCCATAACATCCAGGTGAAAGGACCCGGCACCCGCTGCCTGGCATTCTTTTACCTGATTTCCCAGTTCCAGCAGGTTGCTTGAAATGATAGAAGGAGATACTTCTGTATTTTTCATGCTCTCCAATCATGAACATGGATTTATTTTTTTTTATAAATTATTTTAAAGGAATTAAAAAGAACTGATCAGTACGGCGCATATGATTTTGGCATGAACTTTTCTGCAAAGTTTCCGTAAATGCATATACATTCAATAAGAAGAGCCATTTGTAGGACTAGCCGCATATGGACTATGTTGTAGACTTGCCGTTCCTGAAATATTATGCATTGCTATGCAGATACTTCTTGCAGTCGCTGGAATTCTCAATAACTACATGATCTGGATGGTACAGGTAATTATTCTTCATGGAATGCCAGGAGGAACTGCCACTCACGGCAAACGGGGTACCGCACAGGCATAATCCCCTGACAGAAATAGACAATGATGACAGCCTATCCCTGTTAAAGGTTACACCACAGTTAATGCATTTTGATTCCTTCCAGATTGGGTGCCTTAATTTACCACCGCATACAGGACATTCAGAAGAAGTCCCCTCTGGATTTACGTATAATGTTCTATTTTTGGATTTATAATCAATAAGTTTCTGGAACAATCTATATGGCCATCTGTTGATATCTGTCCTGAACCTTTTGGATTTATTATTATTGTTTTTATTATTATTCTTATTATTTTCTCCATTGATGGCTTTACTGTCTTTATTATTATTCTTATATTTTTTATTATCGTTATTACTCTTATTTTTCTTCTTTCCCTCCTTCTTTTTTATATCTGTCAGATCCTCGAACACAAAGGTCTTATCACTGTTATCATTGACAATTTCAGTTGTCAGTTTGGAGTTTATCCATTACAGTGTTCTTCTGCCTGTGGCCTGCCTCCATTAATTTCCTGTCCCTTTTGGCAGGATTC